>NZ_WEKR01000064.1:0-253719 GCF_024105395.1 Paracoccus sp. 08
GTTCACGCTTCAGGTGCTTGGGGCGGCGGCCGAGTTCGAGCGGGCCCTGATCCGTGAGCGCACAAAAGCGGGACTAGCCAGCGCACGTCTCGAAGGCCGCATTGGCGGAAATCCCGGGCTGCGTTCCCGAAACCCGGAGGCGCTTCGCAAGGTACGCCTGGCGCGGCATGACGGCTACATGGAGCGCGTTGCCAAGACTGCAGCGGATTGGGTTCCCCATGTCCGCAGGCTGCGCCCACACATGGCCTGGGAGGATATCCTGCGGATCATCAATGCATCCCTGCCCCCGAACCGACAATGGACACAGCCGCGGCTCCTGAGGGCTGTGCGGGCCTATGTTCGTGACGGCTTCCTGCCCGAGGAGGTCCTCGGGCGTGCCGCCCGACGCGTAGGCGACGACCGTCTGCCGGCGATCGTGGCTGCGATAAAGGGGGCTGATCCCCAGATCACCCTCCAGGCCATCTGCGATCGCCTGGAGGCGATGCGTGAGCGCACCCCCCGCGGGCGGACAACGTGGCAGCCCTCGTCGGTCAAGATGCTGCTGGAACAGGCTGAGAAGCTGGGGATGCTGTCCGCGAAAGCGATCAAGCGAACGGATTAACCAGCCGCAGCTGTCCTTCGACCAGCAGCCCCGCATGCATGTCTTCAGTCCAGAGCGTAGTGCAGCCGGCGATAAGCGCCGCGGCGACGATCATCGCGTCATACACCGAAAACCCGTAACGCTCAGCCAGCGCGCGACCGACCTCGTGAGTGCGCAAGGTCACATCCTCAACCGAGCAAAGCGCTTGGACTCCGGCTAGAAAACTGGCAGTTTCGTCCCAGTCAAGTCCAGCCTTGCGACGGCAATTCACCATTGCCTCGTTCAAAACTTGCACGCTGATGCGCGGGCCCCGTGCTAGGATCGCTTCGGCTTGGTCGGCCTTGAAGCCATCGTCTAGTAGGTAAAGAATGACATTCGTATCGACGAACTCACCGCTCATGCGCAGCGTCGCGACCTAGCCGTTCGGTCGCAGCCAGCCTGCCGCGAAAGCGACGTAAACCCTCTAACACCTCATCGGCGCGAGGCAGGCGCTGAATTGTGAGGGGGCCGTCGTTCTGCACTAGGTCGATCTGATCGCCCTCTTTCAGGCCCATTTCCCGCACAAGCTCCGCAGGTAGGCGAACAGCCAAAGAGTTTCCCCATTTTGCAATCTGCATTTTTGCCTCCAGCGTGATGTATATCCACATTAGGATGTAGATCATATGGGTTCCGCGCGCAAGTGGCGGGACTGGGCCGGGCCGCGGCGACTACACTCAATTTCCCGAACTCAGATATGTCGAAATCTATTGCAGGAATCGATAGATTGGGTTTTGTATACGGAAAAAAGATAATAAGTCGCCAAAAAGCGTAACAAGATACGCAGATTCAGCATGAGAACCAAAGAACGGATCGACCAGCTGGTTGGCGACCACGCTGTACGCCTATCAGAGCGATTACAAGCGCATCGCGCTCAGCTGTTCCCACCTGATGCACGTCAGGAGTTGCGTAAGTTTACGTGAGGAGAGGTTGCAGACCTGCTTGGGGTAAAAGATGCATATCTTCGCAAGTTAAACTTGGACGGGCGCGGCCCTTCGCCCGAAACGCGGGCTGGGGGCGGCGCTATTATTCGCCCGCCGACATTCAAGCACTACGCGAAATGCTGGAGAAAGGGGCAAAAAGTCCGGGAACATACTTGCCCGGAAGGCGCACGGGTGACCACATGCAGGTCATTGCAGTAATCAACTTCAAGGTCGGGTCAGGGAAGACCACGACTGCCGCGCATCTGGCGCAAAAGCTGGCACTTTATGGCTACCGAGTGCTTGGCATTGATCTCGACGCGCAGGCCAGTCTTTCAACGCTCCACGGCTTCCAGCCTGAATTTGATTTGCTCGACGGCGGCACCCTTAACGACGCCATCCGCTATGACGATCCAGTGCCGCTGCGTCGGGTAGACACAGACCCCGAAGGCATAGAAGCCCTTAAGGTCTCACTGTCGGAATACGGGCAACAGGTGCCAGTTCTACTCCGCCACAGCGCGACCTAAGAAGGGCGCTTCGACATAGTTTTTGGCCGGAGGCGTGTACAAGCCCTGAAAGAGCTGGGGCTGCCAGTCAAGGCGATGATCCGCACTCTGAACGACCGCGATCTGGTCATTGCGCAAGGTCAGGAAAACACTGCGCGTAAAGATCTTAGTTTTATCGAAAAGGCGAATTTCGCCGCCCAGATGCAGCAGGGTGGTTTCGACCGCAAGGTAATTTGCGACGCCCTGACAGTCGATAAAACACTGATTTCCCGAATGCTTACGATCGTTGATGCCCTACCAAAGGGGCTAATTCGCGCCATTGGCGCTGCACCGAATGCAGGGCGGGACCGTTGGATGGCACTGGCTGAGAAGGCCCGAGGTCATTCACCTGAAGCCCTGATTGCCGCCGCCAAAGGCCCGGATTCTGACGCACGCTTTCTCGCCGTTCTGGCACAATTGGCACCGCCGAAGCCGGCAACTAACACGCGTGCCCTGCAATCAGCAGACGGAGGCGCACTCGGTCATGCTGGGAAACTAAAAGGAAAAATTGTGATCGAACTGTCCGGCCAAGGCCGAGAGTTTGCCGACTGGTTAGTTGATCACATTGAAGACCTTCACCGGGATTGGTCAATCAAGAACCAATAGCGGCAAGAAGACGAGTAGAAACAATCAAGGATGGCACGACGGGAAAGACCAAAAGAAAAGTCCCCCAGGACATACATCCCGAAGGGCCGCTTCTCGAACTCGCACCTCGAAAATAGCGGCTTTGGTTGGCAGCTGTCAACAACGTCTTGTCGGGCGACCTCTGCGCGCTGAGGCGCATCAGGCCAGATTGACCGTGCTTTTGGCTTCGACCTACGTCCTCTCGCGCTACGCGCTGCAGACATCACGATGAGAGTGGAAGAGGAACGCGATGCAGCATATGGGGGCGGCCGAACTGCAGGCGGCGGCGCAGCGGGTCGGGACGGTCACGGCGGGCACGATCATGTCGCGCGACCTGGTGACCGTCGGCCTCGACGCCCCGGCCGAACGGGTGGCGGCGCTGTTCCGGCGCCACCGCTTCACCTCGATCCCCGTTGCCGGGCCCGACGGGCGCTATCTGGGCATGATCTTCCAGATCCACATGATCGCGACCGATGTGCGCCCCGCGGGCCTGGCGGGCGCGCTGATGCGGGCCGACATGCCCACCGCGCGGGCCGACACGCCGCTTGGCGATCTGCTGACCCTGATGGCCGAGGGCGACGTGGACGCCGTCCCGGTCCTGTCGGGGCCATCGCTGGTGGGGGTGGTGACGCGCACCGACCTGATCAGCGCCTTTGCCCGACACGATCCGCGCGGGCCGGGGGGCTGACGGCGGGTTTTCGGGCCAATCGCTTGACGCGGCCGCCCGGACCTGCGGTAGGTTCGGCACAAACCGGAACGGGAACGACGAACATGACCGAAAGCAAGCTGGGCTGGGCCGTGCCGCTGATGCGGGCAGGCTATATCGGCAAGGGGCTGGTCTATCTGGCCGTCGCGGGGATCTCTCTCTATTCGATCTGGCGGGGGGGCAGCGCGCAGGACACGTCCTCGGCCCTGGGATGGCTGGACACGACCTGGGGCGGCGGCGTGCTGCTGTTCGTCATCTTCATCGGCATGCTGGCCTACGCGCTGTGGCGGGTGCTGGACGCGGCCTTCGACCTCGAGGATTACGGCAGCGACGCCAAGGGCATCGTCGCCCGCATCGGCATGCTGGTGACCGGCGCGATCCACCTGGGGATCGGCGCGACCGTCTTTCCGCTTCTGTTCGGCGGCGGTACGGGGGGCGGGTCGGGGGACGGCTCGGGCGAGGGGTCCAGCATTCCCGGCCATGTCCGCACCGTCATGGAATGGCCCGGCGGCCGCTGGCTGATCGGGGCCGCGGCGGTGCTGATCATCGGGGCGGGCGTGCATTACATGCGCCAGGGCTGGACCAACGAATACCGCCAGCACCTGCGCGCCAACCCGGTCACCACCCGCTGGAACCCCGTGCTCAAGGCGGGGCTGATCGCGCATGGCGTGGTGGTCGGCGTGGTGGGCCTGCTGTTCGGCTTCGCGGCCTGGCAGGCCAACCCCCAGCAGGCCGGCGGCACCGGAGAGGCGTTCTCCTGGCTGTCGGGGCAGGTCTATGGCCAGATCCTGGTGACGGGCGTCTGCCTGGGGCTGCTGGGATTCGCGCTGTTCTGCTTCGTGAACGCGGCCTATCGGATCGTGCCCAAGGTTTCGGGGCCGGACGTCCAGACGCTGGCCGCCAAGCTGATGCCGCGCTGACGGCCAGCGGGCGGCGTCACGCCCCTCGCGTCGCCCAATCGGCCAGCCGCCCCAGGAAGGCGTCGCAGGCGTCCAGCTGGGACCGCTCGATATATTCGTCGGGCTTGTGGGCCTGGGCGATCGCGCCGGGCCCGCAGATCACCGTGGGCACCCCCAGCATCTCCGCAAAGCGGCCGCCCTCGGTACCGAAGGCGACCTTGGAATGGCCGTTGCTGCCGGTCAGGCGCTTGACCAGCGTGACGGCCTCGGCGTCGGGCGGGGTCTCCAGGCCGGGGAACTGGGCAAAGACCTCGATCTCGATCCCGGCCTCGGGGGCGATGCGCCGCATCATCGGTTCCAGTTCGTCGCGGGCGTAATCCCGCAGCTCCTGGACCAGGGCGTCGGCATCCTCCTGCGGCAGCACCCGGAACTCGCAGTCCAGCGTGCACAGGTCGGGCACGATGTTCAGTGCCGTGCCGCCGCGGATGGTGCCGGTATGGGCGGTGCTGTGGGTGATGTCATAATCGGCGTCGCGCCCGCCTTCGGTCGCCAGCCGGGCCGCGATGTCCTGCATCCGCACCACCAGCCGGGCGGCGTAATCGACCGCATTCACCCCCTGCGGCGCCAGCGAGGAGTGGCACCCCCTGCCCCGCACCGTCACCCGCATCGAGCGTTTGGCCTTGTGCCCGATCACCACCTGCATCAAGCTGGGCTCTCCGACGATGCACAGGGCGGGGCGGATGCCCTCGTCGCGCAGCATCTCCAGCAGGCCGACCACGCCCACGCAGCCGACCTCCTCGTCATAGGAAAACGCCAGATGCACGGGCCGCGCCAGATCGCGCGCCACAAGGTCCGGCACGGCGGCCAGCACGCAGGCCAGGAACCCCTTCATGTCGCAGCTGCCCCGCCCGTACAGCCGCCCGTCGCGCGCGGTCAGCGCATAGGGGTCGCTGGCCCAGTCCTGGCCCTCGACCGGAACCGTGTCGGTATGGCCCGACAGGATCACCCCCGGCCGATCGGCGGGCCCGATCGTCGCCCACAGGTTGGCCTTCTGCCCGGTCGCATCCATGACCAGCCGGCTGTCCACCCCATACTCCGCCAGATAGGCCCGGACATGGTCGATCAGCGCAAGGTTGGAGCGGTGGCTGGTCGTGTCAAAGGCGATCAGCTGCGCCAGGATCTGCTGGCTGGTGGGGGTCTGCATCGGGATTCCTTTATCGCAGGGCGGTGGGGGTCGGATAGGCGGCGCGGTCCAGGCTGTCGGTGACGTCCTGCATGAAGGCCCGCGTCACCGCGGAGGGCGCCCGGCTGGCCGGCAGCAGGAAATGCGTGCTGTAGCGGATCGCGGGCAGGAAGGGGCGCATCGCCACCTGATCGGCCATCTGGTGGACCAGCGGGAACGGGTTCAACAGCGACACGCCCAGACCCTCGTGCACGAACTGGATGACGGATACGTTGGTCGACGCCTCCAGCTCGATCCGCAGGGCCAGGCCCGCGCGGTCGAACAGGCGGTCGATGGCGGCGCGGCTGGAATGGCGGCGCGACAGGGCGATGAACGGCTCGTCGTGCAGATCCTCGGGGCGGATCACCTCGAACGCGGCCAGGTGGTGGTCGCGCGGCAGGACACAGATTGCCTGCGTTTCCAGCAGCAGCTCGGATGTGATGCCTTCATGGGCAACGGTGCTGTCGCTCATCCCGACATCGAACCGACCCTCGGCGATGCCGGTCAGCAGGCTGTCGCTGGCCAGCACGTCGAAGGTGATCTGGCAGCCCGGATTGGCCCGCTTGAAGGCCGCGATCCGGCTTGGCAGGAACCGGTGCGCGATGGTCGGCGGGGCCACGATGGACAGCGTTCCCTCATGCGCGCCCTGCGGCCGGTCGGCGCGATGGACCAGCCGGGCCAGCGTCTCCAGCACCGGCGCCAGCTGCTCGCTCAGCGACAGGGCCTCGATCGTGGGAACCAGGCGGCCGTTGGTGCGCAGGAACAGCTTGAAGCCAAGCCGCTCCTCCAGCTGCGCCAGCCTGCGGCTGACCGCCGACTGAGAGATGTCCAGCCGACGCGCCGCGCTGATCGCGGTGCCATTGGCCACCAGCGCCTGCAGAACCTCCAGTTCGCGCAGGGATATTTCCGACCGGCGATCCCGGTCGGCGGCAGTGTCATCCGGTTCCATCGCCACCCTATGAGAAAAACGCATCGATATTCGCGATTGACATCTGATTATCGCATCATACCCTGATCGCCAAGCGGGATTGCACCACCGGGGAACAACTTCGGGGTGACCGATCCACGCATCACCAGCAGAGAGGATATCGCGATGAAAGCATTCGGCTTGCCCCTGGCCGCGGGCATCGTTCTGGCGGGCCTGGCCCCCGCCGCCGCCATGCCCATGACCGCAGCCGCCTTGATATCCCTGCCTTGCGCGCGGTGGCACCCGGCCGGCTGTCCGCCTGTCACCTGAACGACTGCCTCTGAACGAAGGAACGCCCGATGCGAAACGACAACCCCCTCTGGCCGCTGGTCGATGCCCGCGCCGCCCAGTTCACCGGCCTGGCCGATGCCGTGTTCGACACGCCCGAACTGGCCTATGGCGAGGTCAAATCCTGCGCCGCCCACACCCGGATGCTGCGCGATCAGGGCTTCCGCGTGACCGAGAACCTGGCCGGCATCCCGACCGCCGTCATGGGAGAGGCGGGCACGGGCGGCCCGGTCATCGCCATCCTGGGCGAATACGACGCCCTGCCCGGCCTGTCCCAGGAACCCGGTCTGGCCGAGCCGCGCCAGATCGCCGATCACGGCTTCGGCCATGGCTGCGGCCACAACCTGCTGGGCTCGGCCGCGCTGTCGGCGGCCACCGCCGTCAAGGACTGGCTGGAGGCCAACGGCGTGCCGGGCCGCGTCCGCTACTACGGCTGCCCGGCCGAGGAAGGCGGCGCCGCCAAGACCTACATGGTCCGCGACGGCCTGTTCGACGACGTCGACATCGCCATCACCTGGCATCCGGCCAGCTTCAACGCGGTCGACGACATGCGGTCCCTGGCCAACACGCGCATCGACTTCACCTTCCACGGCAAGGCCGCCCACGCGGCGGGCGCGCCGGAGCTGGGCCGGTCGGCCTTGGACGCGGTCGAGCTGATGAACATCGGCATCAACTACATGCGCGAACACATGCCCGACGCGGCGCGGGTCCATTACGCCTATCTGGACGCCGGCGGCATCGCGCCCAACGTCGTCCAGGCCAAGGCGACCGTGCGCCAGCTGATCCGCAGCCCGGACCTTGCAGGCCTGTCGTCGCTGGTCGACCGCGTGCGCAAGATCGCCGACGGGGCGGCCCTGATGTCGGGCACCACCGTGACCTCGCGCGTGTTCTCGGCTGTGTCCAACCTGACCGAGAACCTGCCCCTGTCCCGCGCCATGCAGGCCCAGTTCGAGGCCCTGGGCCCCGTCCCCTTCGACGCGGATGACACGGCCTTCGCCACCGCCATCCGCGAAAGCCTGTCGCGCGAGGACATCGCCGACACGTTCAAGAGGCTGGCGATGAAGCCCGACTACGACCTGCCGCTGTGCAACTTCATCGCCCCCTTGGATCGGCCCTTCATGGGCGGCATGGGTTCGACCGACGTGGGTGATGTCAGCTGGGCGGTGCCCACCGTCCAGGCCCGCGTCGCCACCTGTGCGGTGGGCACCGCGCTCCACAGCTGGCAGCAGACCGCCCAGGGCAAGGCCCCCGCCGCGCACAAGGGCATGCTGCACGCCGCCAAGGTCATGGCCGCGACCGCCCATGCGGCGCTTACCGACCCGGCGCTGATCCAGGCGGCCAGGGCCGCCCATGCCGACCACCTGGCCCAGCACCCCTATCGCTGCCCGATCCCGCCCGAGACCCGCCCCCCGGTCGAAGGCCTCTGACGCCAACCGCCGCCTCAGAACCGGCGGCGGCAACGACCCGTCATAATCTTCGCCCCGCCGGTTCCCGACCAGCCGGGTGAAGACACATGGGAGTAAGGGTTAAAGCACCGTGGCCGGTGAACGCGGCGAATGACACTGTTCGGTCTGCGTCACGACACCGTGCCGTCGAAATGGGCTTCGTCACTGATAAATCGGCGCCTTTACAACGCCCTAGGGACACAACCCCGCGGCGACCTGAAGTCTTGCCCGTAAGTGCCCACTGCCCCGCAGCCGTACCCCCCCTGCCCTACCGCGATTGCCCGAACTTCCGGCTGGCCGGTTTCGCCACGAAACCGTCAGCGCTCTAGCAGCGCCCGTATCTCCAGCATCAGGCTGTCCACCAGTTCGGTGGTCAGGGCAGCCCCCTCCAGGCGCAGCAGGTGCCCCCTGCTGTCGCTGGACCGCCGGATCGTCACCCCGCTGGATGTCCGCAGGGTCTTGTCGTCCAGCCAGCCATGGGCCGTCGCAGGGCGCTTGGGGCGCCCTCCCCGTCCCGGGTCGCGGACCCCCTGATCCTGCTGCCGGATCACCGGTTCGATTACCGCCCATTCTGCATCCGCATCTTCGGGGGCAGCATGGGACAGAGCCTGGCGAACCTGGCTCTCGGCCCCTTGGCGCAGCGCGGTCGCCAGCTGCAGCCCGCGACGCTCGGTCAGCTGTTCGGGGAATTGCAGCATGTCGCCAAGCTCTTCAAATATAAGAGAAAAAGATCGAATCTTGGACCGTTTTGCCTTCGATCCGCTGCCGAACAGCTTGTCGACGGCATCTTCGGTATTGGCAAAGGCTCCATGGTTCGCCGCGATGACCGCAATACGCCCCCGCTCGAAATGGCTCAGGTTCTCGCGGACTTCGTTCTCCTCGATCATCTGGACAAAGGCGTTGCCTGCATCGGCGCGGGGCCGGACGATCGCCCGGATGGTCGCGTACTTGTCCGCCTGCGTCAGGTCGCGCAACCCTCGCGTGGCCAGCAGCCGGCGATAGCCCGACAGAAGACCATAGCGCTGGCCCGCCCTGCCCTCCTGCTCCAGCGCAAAGACCTCGATCGGCAGCCGCAGCCCGTGCGAGGCGATCGACTGGCGCAACTCCAGCATCTCGGCCTCGCCCATGGTCATGCGATCGCGGATCATCGCGTCCTCGTCGATCTGCTCCAGCGGCAGGTCGACCATCAGCAGGCCGCTGTCCTGCGCCGCATGCAGACGCGCGGCGTCGGCCTCGGCGCGGGCACGCGCCGCGCGGCTGTCCGCCCCGTCCGGCTGGAATTGGGACGCGCTGTCGGCCGCGACCTGGGCGATCGGCGCGATGCCTCGGACCGAGGCGGCGCGGTCGAAGGTTTCGCTGCGAAACTCCGCCTCGATGCGGGTCAGGTCATCGGTGCTGGGGGCTTCAAGACGTCTGCGCTTGACCATCGGTCTGCTCCTGTTCCTGCTTTTCCATCTGAAGATCGCGCCACCAGGCCCCCAGGATCAGCTCCTTCACCTCGGCCCAGGTGCGGTCGAACGTCTCGCGGCCGCGGACGTAGGTGTCGCGGTTGAACTCTCGGTAATCGGCCTCGTAGATGCCATTCACCTGTTCCCCGGCTTGGCCCACCATGGCGGTCAGCTCCTGGCGATAGGTCGTCATGAAGTCGCCGAAATAGGCCTGGATCACGTTGGCCAGGTCGGTCTGCTGACCGGCCTCGAAGCGGGTGATGATGGCCCGGACCGCGTCCCATTCGAACCGCATCTCGGGCAGGCCGTCGCGGCGGCGGGCAGTGTTCTCTCCATCCTCGACGCTGGCGAAGGTCGAATAGAGCATGTCGAAGAACCGGCCCGTCGAATCGAACTCCAAGAAGGTTGCCCCCAAGGGCACCAGCAGGATGTCGGCGGCCGCCAGCGCGTTGATCGTCAGGTAGCCAAGGGCAGGGGGCGTGTCGATGATGATGATGTCATAGTCGTCCACGACCCCGTCATGGGTCAGCCCGTTCGACAGCGCGTCCCACAGCGGCCAGCCGCGCAGGCCCATCCGCCAGACCGGCACCTGGAATTCGGCCCAGTACAGGTTCAGCTGCGCGCCCAGAAGATCGATATTAGGCCAGTGGGTCTTCTGGATCAGGTCGCGGGCGCCGATCTTCAGCGCCTCGGTCAGGGTCTCGTCGAAGGGCAGGGGGGGCTGGCCGCGGGCCTCGCGGACGCGGTTCTCGTCCTGCAGGGCCAGGGCATAGTCCTTGGCCAGCAAGGGGAAGGCCGTGGACCATTCATCCGTCACCTGCCCACCCATGATCGAGGTCATGCTGCCCTGGCTGTCCAGGTCGATCACCAGCACCTTGTAGCCGTCCAGCGCCGCCGACATGGCCAGATGCGCCGCGGTCGAGGTCTTGCCCACGCCGCCCTTGAAGTTCGCCACTGCCAGCACCTTGGCCGGCAGGCCCTCGGGGCGCCAGGGGCGGTATTCGCGGTCGGCGGCCCCCTCCTGGGCAAAGTGGTCGCGCAGGCGCAGGACGTCATCCAGGGTGAACCACTTGGAGTTGCCCTCGCCGACGCCCTGGGGCAGGTCGGGGTTCTTGCGCAGCACGCGGCGGAAATGGGCGGTCGCGACGGGGATCAGATAACGGCAGATCTCCCAGGTGGAAAAGCGGCGCAGGCGCTTGCGTCCGTCGGGGGCATATCCGCGCTCTGCCAGGTCCTGTCGTCCACGGGCGGCGAACGCCGCGGCCTTGGCGAATCGGGCGGTGCCGATCGGCTCTGACAGGCGCTTGGCGGCACGGGCGGGGTCTATGCTGAAATAGGGGGGAAGCGGCTCTTTGCCTGACATCTCGTTCCTGCTGCGATGTATCGTGTTCCGAGGCGTACTGCACTTTCTATCGCACATCATCCCCCGGTTGGGAACAAAATTGCCCGGTTTCGCCGCGAAACCCTTCCTAAATCAGAAAAAGCAGCCCCCTAAAGCTTGTATCTTGTTTAGAGACTTTAGAGTCTTTGCGGTAAGGAAATATCATAATTTCAATGACCTGAAGGCAGTTCAGGACCCATATGCGGGACGAAGGGGACCCTTATCCGGGATGACGGGTGCCCGGGAACAGGGGGAGGGGCGCCGATTCTCGGGTTGAGGGGTGCCGAGGAACGGGAGGGGCCTGTTTGGGGCAGAAAAAGCCCACGGGGCACGGTTTGCCAGGGGTGTCCGTCCCGGAAACGGGTGCCTTAGTGCGACGCCTGCGTTGCAAGGTGCCCGTCTTCGGGATCGCGGCAGTCGCGGCAAGGGTGCCTGAAAGGCTGTTGCCGCAGGGTGCCTTTTGCGGCAGCATGGGGACAGGCAGGACAATGGCAGACCTCATGGACGACATCCCCCGCGACCAGCTGTCCGGCGCGCTCAGGCGCGGTGCGGTCAAGAAGCATGTGGCGGCGATCCACGTGTCGGGCAAGCTGACGCTGCTGCAGCGCAAGCTGTCCAACGTGCTGCTGCTGAACGCCTATGACACGCTGATGTCGCGGCCCAGCCATCAGATCGACGCGCGGACCCTGTGCCTGATGATCGGGTACAACAGCAACGACATGGACACGCTGAAGCAGTCGCTGCGCGGGCTGGTCGAGACCGTTGCGGAATGGGACATGCTGGACGACAAGGGGCGTCAGGAATGGGGCGTGTCCAGCCTGCTGAGCTATGCCAAGCTGAAGGGCGGGATCTGCGAATACGCCTATTCCCCGGCCCTGGCCGAGAAGCTGCACGATCCCAAGGTCTTTGCGCTGATCAACCTCAACATGCAGCGGCGGTTCACCTCCGGGCATGCGCTGGCGCTGTACGAGAACTGCTATCGCTTCGTGCGGACCGGCTCGACGGGGTGGTGGCCGCTGGACCTGTTCCGGCGGCTGATGGGGGTCGAGGGGTCGGCCTATTACGAGGTGTTCAAGCAGCTGAACGCCAAAATCATCAAGCCCGCCGTGACCGAGGTGAACAAGACCTCGAACATCATCCTGACGCCCGAGACCAAGAAGCAGGGCAGGGCGGTCACCCATATCCGGTTCCTGATCACCGAGAACCCGCAGCTGGCGATCCTGGACATGGACGACGGCGAGGGGGCGCGGCACGGCGCCGTCTATGGCCGGCTGCGCGCGCTTGGGGTCAGCGACCGGCTGGCGCGGCAATGGCTGTCGGCGCATGGCGAGGAGGTCGTGTCGGCCAAGCTGGATTACGTCGAGGCGCGGCGGAACGTGGTCAGCAAGGTGGGCTATCTCAGCGCCGCGCTGGACGGCGATTTCGGCACGCCCGACCCGGTGACGGTCGAACCGCCCAACCCGCAGGCCGAACGGCTGCGCCGCATCCTGGAGGTGATCCGCCAGCGCACCCCGACGCAGCGCGACGCCGACCGGCGGCTGTTCCTGAGCCAGCTGACCGACCGCGCCGCGCGCGCCGATTTCGAGCGCCACGGCTGGATGTCGCCCCTGAACGCCGCCCGGATCGGGGCGTTCTGGGAGGACATGTCGCCGGGCCTGTTCGGCTAGGCCATCACCAGAAGATAGCGGGTCGACCGGCCGCCTTCGGGGCCGCGGCGCAGGATTCCGGCGGCCTCCAGGTCGGTCAGATCGCGCGTGGCGGTCGCGGCTGAGACGCCCGCGATGCGCCCGTAGGGGGCGGCCGAGATGCCCTGGGCCACGCGGGCCGGGCCTTCGGCGAACAGGCGGCGCAGCACGCGTTCGGCGCGCGGCGGGGGGCGGTGGCGCAGGAAGAAGGCGTTGCGCGCCACCAGGAAGCGGGCGTCCGTGACCGCATCGTCGACCCCCGCGATCAGCCGGTCCAGGAACCACAGCACGAAGGGCGTGGCGTCGATCGCCGCGCCCACCACCTGCCGCCCGGCCTGCAGCGCCGCGTAATAGCCGCGCTTGTCGGCCTCGATCTGGCGCGACAGCGAGAAGGGCAGGGCGGCCCCGTCGCGGGCGAAGACATGTTCGACCAGCGCCCGGCCAAGCCGCCCGTTGCCGTCCGAGAAGGGGTGGATGGATTCGAACCACAGATGCGCCAGCGCCGCGCGGATCGGCGCGGGGCGGTCGTCGGTCTGCAGGGCTGTCAGAAAATCGTCCATCATCGCGGGGACGCGGTCGGCAGGGGGCGCGGCATAGAGGACCTCGTCCCGGCCGGCGGTCGCGCTGCGGGTGATGACCATGGCAAAGCGACGCCAGCGGCCCTTGTCCTCGACCTCCAGCCCGTGGAACAGCAGGCGGTGCCAGTGCCACAGGGTGGGGGTGTCCAAGGGCGGCCCCCCGGCGCGGGCCTGCAGCATCAGGTCGGCGATGGCGTCGCTGCGCCGCACGGGTTCGGCACCCCGATGCGCCATCGAGGCCACGACCGAGGCCTGGATCTGGGCCGCGGGCAGGCTGGCCCCCTCGATCGCGAAGGAGGACACGGCCTCGGTCGTGACCGCGCGCAGGAAGGCCTCGCGCCGTTCGTCGGGGGTCAGGGCGTGGTGCAGGCCGGTGATGGCGCCGAGGCGTGCGGAAAACGCCGCCAGCCGCCCCTCGGTCAGGGAGGGGTCGTGGCGGAAATTGGGCCAGGCAGGGCTTTCCCAGATCTGCATGAGGGGATTATGGCGGTTATTCGCATCATGACAAGGCGTTTCATGATGCGAATAACCCGTCCAATCACCTCAGCCGCGCTGCGCCACCAGCGGATGGGACAGCGCGGTCTCGATTCCGCGCAGTTCGGCCAGGCCCTTGAGGCGACCGATGGCGGGATAGCCGGGCTGCGCCTTGCGGGACTGGTCATCCAGGATGTCCTGGCCGTGATCGGGGCGGAAGGGGATCTGCCAGTCGTCGCGGCCCTCTGCACGGCGGCGGGTCTCCTCCGCCAGGATGGCGGCGATCATCGCGACCATGTCGGTGTTGCCCTCAAGATGCGCGGCCTCGTGGAAGGACCCGCCCAGATGGGTCTCCTCCAGCGCGACGTTGCGCAGATGAAGGAAATGCACCCGGTCGCCCAAGCGCGCCATCATGCCCGGCAGGTCGTTGTCGGCGCGCGCGCCGAGCGATCCGGTGCACAGCGTGATGCCGTTGGCGGAGAGGTCCACCGCATCCATGACGGCGCGATAATCGGCCTCGGTCGACATGATGCGGGGCAGGCCCAACAGCGGGAACGGCGGATCGTCGGGGTGGCAGCACAGGCGCATGCCCAGCTCCTGCGCCAGGGGCGTCACCTCGGCCAGGAAATCGACCAGATGGGCGCGCAGGCGGTCGGGGCTGATGTCGTCATAGCGCGCCAGGTGGTCCTTGACGTCGTCCAGGGTCATGCGTTCGGCGGCACCCGGCAGGCCGAAGACCACGTTGCCGGTCAGCTGTTCGCGCCGGTCGTCCGACATGGTGGCCAGCCGCGCGCGGGCAGTTTCGGCGATCTGCGGGGCATAGTCGTCGGCCGCGCCGCGGCGCTGCAGGATGAACAGGTCGAAGGCCGCGAAGTCGATCGCGTCATAGCGCATGCAGGTCGCGCCGTTGGGCAGACGATAGACCAGGTCGGTCCGCGTCCAGTCCAGGATCGGCATGAAGTTGTAGCAGATGACCCGCAGGCCCGCCGCGTGCAGGTTGCGCATCGAGGTCTTCCACGCCTCGATATGGGCGCGCCAGTCGCCGGTCTGGCGCTTGATGTCCTCGGATACGGGCAGGCTCTCGACGACCTCCCATGCCAGGCCGGAGGGCGCGCCGTCGCGCATCACGGCCAGCTGGGCCTGGCGGTCCGCGATCTGGTCGGGCTGCCAGACCTGTCCGGTGGGGACGTGGTGCAGGGCGGTCACGACGCCCTGGACGCCCGCCTGCAGCATGTCGTCGACGGACACCAGGTCCTTGGGTCCGAACCAGCGCCAGGTCTGTCTCATGATTGGGTCTCTTCTTCAGCAAAGGAAAGTTGCACCTTGACCGACCGCGCGCGGTCGGCGGCGGTCCGGAACGCCGTTTCGGCGTCGCTCATCGGAAAGGTGGCGGTGATGATCGGGCGGGGATCGATGGCGCCGGTGCCGATCAGCCCCACCGCATCGGAGAATTCGGTGTCGAACCGATGAACAGGATCTCCTTGCCGACCATCAGGTTCAGGGGCAGGGGCGTGGGCCCCGCCACGCCGACCTGGACCAGCGCGCCAAGCGGGCGCAGGCAGGCCACCGCGTCGCGGATGGCCGATGCCGCCGCCGAGCATTCGAAGACCAGATCGACGCGGCCCTTGTCCTGCTGCCATTCCGCCAGGCCATCGGGGTCGGCCACGGGGTTCACCGCATGGTCGGCGCCCATCCGGCGCGCGACGGCCAGGGTGGCGTCCTGGATGTCGGTCACGATGATCGTCGCGGCCCCGCGCAGGCGGCCACCGCCACGCAGAGCGCGCCGATCGGCCCCGCGCCCGTGACCAGGACGGTCTTGCCCGCAAGGGGTCCGGCGATCGCCTCGGCGCGGTTGGCGGCGTGCAGGCACACGGCCAGCGGTTCGGCGCAGGCGGCGGCGCCGGGGGTGACGGTGTCGGGCAGGGGGTGGCACTGCGCGGCGCCGATGGTGATGCCGTCGCGGAACATCCCCTGTTCGTGGGGCAGATACATCGCCGAGCCCTTGAACCGCATCGCCATGCAGTGATGCGGCAGCCCGGCCTGGCAGAAATCGCAGGTCCCGCAGGGATGCGAGGGGTTCATCGCGACCAACTGGCCTACCTGCAGGTGGGTGACGTCGGGGCCCACGGCCTCGATCCGGCCGGCGGCCTCGTGGCCCAGGATGATCGGTTCGCGCACGCGGATCGTGCCGATGCCGCCCTCCTGCCAGTAATGCAGGTCCGATCCGCAGATGCCGCCGGCCAGGACGGCGACGCGGACCTGCCCCCGGTCGGGGGTGGGCAGATCGGTGGCGGCGATGGTCAGGTCGTCCTGGCCGTTCAGGCGGACGCATCGGGTCTGGGTCATGGTGACCTCCTTACGGCATCAGGCGGTTGGGCAGCCAGGTGGACAGCGGCGGGAAATAGCTGACCATCAGCAGCATGATCAGGTTGGTGACAATATAGGGCGTGATCGCCCGGATCACCGGCGACAGCGGCAGGCGCGCGATGTTGGCGGCCACGAAGAGGCACACCCCCACCGGCGGCGTGGTCAGCCCGATCATCAGGTTCATCACCGCGAAGACCGCGAAGTGCAGCGGGTCGATGCCCACGGCCAGGGCCAGCGTCTGCAGCGGCACGAACAGGATGATCAGCGCCGCGATGGTTTCCATGAACATGCCGACGAACAGCAGAAGCAGGTTGATCAGCAGGATCACCACGAACTTGTTGTCGGTGATGGACAGCACCCCGTCGGCCAGCATCTGCGGGATGCGTTCCGACACCAGGATCCAGCCGAAGACGTTGGCTGTGCCCACCAGCACCAGGATGCCGGCCGAGCTGATGGCGCTGTTGGTGATGATGCGCGGGATCGCGCGCCAGGGCAGTTCGCGATAGATGAACAGGCCCACCAGCATCGCATAGAGACAGGCCACGATGGCGGTTTCGGTGGGCGTGGTGATGCCGGTCAGCAGGCCGCCCACGATCAGCGCGGTCATGGCGATGGCCCAGATCGCCCCGGTGAACGAGGTGAACAGTTCGCGCAGCCCCTGCCAGGGTTCGCGGGGAAAGCCGTGCTTGCGGGCCAGGATGACGGTCGTGATCATCATCGCCACGCCCATGGCGATGCCCGGAATGGCCCCGCCCAGGAACAGCTTGCCCACCGACATGCCCGACAGCGAGCCCACGATGATCATCGGCACGCTTGGCGGGATCATCGGGCCCACCGTCGACGACGCCGCGGTGACCGCGGCCGAGAACGCGCCGGGATAGCCCGCGCGCTTCATCCCGGGGATCATCATGCCGCCGACCGAGGCGACGTCGGCCACCGCGGTGCCCGAGATGCCGCCGAACAGCATGGAGGCCGCGATGTTGGCCTGGGCCAGCCCGCCGCGCATCCACCCGACCAGCGCATTGGCAAAGCGGATGATGCGTTCGGTGATGCCGCCCGAATTCATCAGGTTGCCCGCCAGGATGAAGCCCGGGATGCACAGCAGCACGAAGCTGTCCATGCCCGCATACATCTTTTGCGGGATCACCACCAAGGGGATGTCCGCGAACAGCAGATAGGCCATCGACGACAGGCCAAGCGTCACCGCCACCGGCAGGCCGATGGCCAGCCCCAGCACGAACACGCCCAGAAGCAGGGTCAGTCCCATCACAGGTCCTCCGATATGGGGATGGCGCGTCCGTCATGGCGGCCGGTCAGCATCTCGAAGATGCGCATCAGCGCCCACAGGCCAAGGGTGACGAACAGGATCAGCATGGTGACATGCAGGAAATCCATCCGCCATCCCAGGGAGGGTGCGGTCTGGCGAAGGCCCACGCGGGTGTATTGCCACGCCGCCGCCAGAAGGCCGCCGGCGAACAGCGCGGTCAGCACCGCGCTGACCAGCCGCAGACGCCACGGCCAGCGGCCCGGCAGGCTTTCGCACAGAAGGTCGACGTTCACCATGTCGCCGCTGCGCAGCGCCAGACCGGCGCCCAGGGCACCGATGTAGATCAGGCAGAACCGGGTCAGCTCCTCGGTCCAGACGGGGGCGGTGGACAGGAAGGTGCGCGCAAAGACCTGCAGCAGGACCGATGCCGACAAGAGCAGGAACGCCACGAGGATCAGAAGGCGGCACAGCCCCTCCAACCCCTTGAATGCCTGTGTCATGGGATGTCTCCGGGGGACGGGCGGGGCAGGGTGCGCCCCGCCGCCCTGCCATCAGTTGTTGAAGATCTGTTCGGCCAGCGGGCGGATGTCCGCGTCCACGGCACCGATCACCGCGTCGCGGGCGGCATCGGCGAAGGCCTGCTGGTCGACCTCGACGAAGGTCACGCCCGCGGCCTCCAGCTCGGCGATCAGCTCCTTCTCGTCGGTCAGGAACAGCTCGCGCTCGAAGGCCTGGGTGCTGTCGGCGGCGGCCTGCACGGCGGCCTGGTCGTCCTCGGACAGCTTGTTCCAGGCGTTCTCCGAGATGGTCAGATAGATCCAGGACCGGACATGCTCGGTCAGGTTCACGGTCTTCTGCACCTCGTAGAAGCCGCCGGACTGGAACAGCGCCAACGGGTTCTCCTGCCCCTCGATCGTGCCGTTCTGCAGCGAGGTGAAGACCTCGGAGAAGGCCATCGGCGTCGGGTTCGCGCCAAGCGCCTGCCAGGCGGTCACGAACAGCGGCACGTTGGGCACCCGCAGCTTGAAGCCGTTCAGCTCGTCCGGGGTGGTGATGGGGCGGTTGGCCGACAGGTTGCGCGGGCCGCGCGCGAAATAGGTCAGGGGGCGGATGTCGGCATTGGCGATGATCTCGGCCTCGATCTGGTCGCCGATCTCGCCCGAGGCGACATCGTCCATGTGCTCCAGCGAGCGGTAGGCATAGGGCAGTGCCAGCAGCGCGGCCTTGGGCGCCCAGTTCTGCAGGCTTTCGCCGGTGATGGTCATGTCGGCCGTGCCCAGCTGCATGCCGTTGATGACGTCGATCTCCTTGCCCAGGGATTCGTTCGGAAAGACCTGGACCTCGACCCGGCCCTCGGTCCCGGCGGCGACCTCCTCGGCGAAATGCAGGGCGGCCTTGTGCCAGATGTTCTCCTCGTTGGCCAGGTGGCCCAGCTTCAGCGTGACGTCGGCGGCCATCGCGGTGCTGGTGGTCAGTGCGGCGGCCAGGGTGATGGCGATCATGCGGGTCGGTGTCATGGTGTCCTCCTCCAAGGATTGTCCGGCGGCGCCGGGATCAGGTGAAATAGTCGGGGCAGTCGGCCCGGATGACGGGCAGGTCGTCCAGGATGCCGCGCAGATGGGTGCGGATCGCCCCTTCGGCGCGCGGCGCATCGCCCGCCCGGATGCCCGCGACCAGCGCGCGATGCTGGTCGATCAGGCGGTCGACGGGGAAATGCCGGCTGGACAGGAACCGGACGCGGTCCATCTGGGCCTTCATCTCGACCACGACGCGCCAGGCGCTGGCCTTGCCCGCGCCTTCGGCCAAGGTGCGGTGGAACAGCTCGTCCGCGTCCATGAAATCGCGGGCCGATCCGCCGATCAGGTCCATCTGGCGGGTCAGCTGGGTGTCCAGGTCCGCGATCAGCGCGGGGTCCGGGTCGACGGCCAGCAGCTTGACGATGTCGGCCTCGATCGCCTCGCGCACGAAGCGCGCGTCCATCACCGCCGCCAGCGAGATGCGCGTCACGAAGGTCCCTCGCTGTGCGCGCACGTCCAGCAGGCCCTGACCCGCCAGCGCGATGAACGCCTCTCGCACGGGCTGGCGGCTGACGCCGTATTGCTGGGCGGTCTCGACCTCGGACAGGCGGGTGTCGGGGGGCAGGCTGTTGTCCATGATCGCCGCGCGCAACCGGTCGGCCAGCTGCGACGCCGCGTTCACGCGGGTCTGGGGCAGCGGCTCGGGGCGGGTGCGGAACGGCGTGGCCATGGTGATCTCCTCGGTCGCGAGCACTACACTATACTACCATACCAGTAAAGTGGCTTTTCGGGATGCCGGGTGCGGGTGCAGGCGCTATGCTGGACCGGCACCAAGGGCGGAGGGCGCGATGACGGTCACGAATCAGGCGGAGCTGGAGGGGTTGCAGGCCATCGGCCGGATCGTGGCCACGACCCTGCAGGCGATGGCCCGCGCGATGGAGCCGGGCATGACCACGCGCGAGCTGGACGGGATCGGCCGCGCCCTGCTGGAACGCGCGGGCGCGGTGCCTGCGCCCGAGGACAGCTATGGCTTTCCCGGCGCGACCTGCATCAGCGTCAACGAGGAGATCGCGCATGGCGTCCCCGGCGACCGGGTGATCGCCGCGGGCGATCTGGTCAACATCGACGTGTCGGCCTCCAAGGACGGGTTCTTTGCCGATACCGGGGCCAGCTTTGCCGTGGGCGCCGTGGCGCCCGCCATCGAGCGGCTGTGCCGCGACGGCCGGCGCGCGATGGAGGTCGGCATCGCGCAGGTGGGCGCCGACAGGCCGCTGGACGGGATCGGTAACGCCATCGGCCGCTTTGCCGCGGCGCGCGGCTATACGCTGATCCGCAACCTGGCCAGCCACGGCGTGGGCCGCGCGCTGCACGAGGCGCCCGAGGTCATCGCGACCTGGCCCACCAAGGGCGACCGCCGCCGCATCGACCGCGGCCTTGTGCTGACGGTCGAGCCGTTCCTGTCGCGCGGCGGTATGCGCGCCGCCGAGGGGCGCAACGAATGGACCCTGTTCAGCCAGCCCCGCGCGCCCGTCGTTCAATACGAACACACCGTCGTCGCGACCGAGCGCGGCGCGNTCATCGTCACCCTGCCGCACTGAGCGTCCCGGACCGCTGCCCACGGATCGGGCAGTTCGCGCCGGCAGGCCCTGGCGGGGGCGGGCGGGGCTTGCCATCGCCCCGCGCGCGGTCGTCAGTGGCGGGATGGAGCGGCTGTCAATCATCGTGGNCGAACGCGACCGGGACCGGGCGATCAGGATCGTCGACGGGCTGCGCGCGTCCGGCGACCACCAGATCACCGTCATCGCCGAGGAGACGGGCCTGGCGCGGCGCATCGCGCAGGCGCAGCCCGACATCGTGCTGATCGACGTGGCCGACCCGTCGCGCGACGTGCTGGAGGAACTGGCCCTGGCCTCGGGGCCGCTGGACCGGCCGGTGGCGATGTTCGTGGACCGGTCGGACGAACAGCTGACCCGCACCGCAATCGAGGCGGGCGTGTCCGCCTATGTCGTGGACGGGTTGCAGCGCGACCGGATCAAGCCGATCCTGGACGCGGCAATCGCGCGGTTCCACCTGTTCCACAAGATGCGCGCCGAACTGGCCGCCACCAAGGCCGCGCTGGAGGAGCGCAAGATCATCGACCGCGCCAAGGCCATCCTGATGAAGGCGCGCGGCATCGACGAGGAGGCGGCCTATGCCCTGCTGCGCAAGACCGCGATGGACCAGAAGCGCCGCG
This sequence comes from Paracoccus sp. 08, assembly GCF_024105395.1. Classification (NCBI taxonomy): domain Bacteria; kingdom Pseudomonadati; phylum Pseudomonadota; class Alphaproteobacteria; order Rhodobacterales; family Paracoccaceae; genus Paracoccus; species Paracoccus sp. 08. The sequence continues at coordinate 21,183 of NZ_WEKR01000064.1, forward strand.
TGGCCGACATCGCCCAGCAGCTGGTGATGGCGGCGGGGCTGCTGACATGACCGACCGCCTGCGCCTTGGCTATGTGCCGCTGACCGATGCCGCGCCGCTGATCATCGCCCGCGAGCTGGGTTTCGCCGCCGAGGAGGCGCTGGACCTGGACCTGGTCCGCGCCGGCAGCTGGGCGCAATGCCGCGACATGCTGGGCACCGGGGCGGTGGTCGCCGCGCATATGCTGGTGCCGCTGCCCATCGCGCAGGGGCTGGGGCTGGGTCCGGCGTTCCCCGACCTGGACCTGCTGATGGTCCTGTCGCAGGGCGGGCAGGCCATCGCCGTGTCGCGGGCCATCGCCGCGCGGCTGCGCGATCAGGGCCACGGGTTGGATTTCCGCGATCCGCGCGCGGCGCGCGATGCCTTGGCGCGCGCGCATCCGGGGCCGCTGCGGGTGGGGGTGCCGTTCCCGTTCTCGACCCAGGCCGAACTGGTGCGGCACTGGCTGGACGGGACCGGGCTGGCCGCGCGGCTGTCCATCCATACCGTGCCGCCGCCCCTGATGGCCGATGCGCTGGCCGCCGAGGAGGTCGACGCCTATTGCGTCGGAGAGCCCTGGGCGTCGCGCGCGGTGGAACGCGGCGTCGGCGCGCTGCTGCTGCCGGGGTCTGCCATCTGGGCTGCGCCGCCGGAAAAGGGGCTGGTGATGACCCGCGCCTTTGCCGAAGGCCATCCCGACCCCACGGGCCGGCTGATGCGGGCGCTGTGGCGGGCGGGCCGCTGGCTGGACCAGCCCGGCAACCGCGGCACCGCGGCCGAGATCCTGTCGCGCCTCGACTGGCTGAACCTGCCGCCCGAACTGTGCGAACGCGGGTTGCTGGGCCGCCTGCATGTCACGCCCGAGGGCGATCTGCGCGATTGTCCGGGCTTCATCCGCTTTCACGCGCAAGGCGCGACGTTCCCGTGGCGCAGCATCGCCGCGATGCTGGGCGCGCGCCTGGCCGCGCGGCACGGGCTGGATCCCGAATGGGCGATGGCGCGGGCGGCCGCCTGTTTCCGCACCGACCTCTATCGCCGCCACCTGCGCGAGGCGGGGGCCGACCTGCCCGCGGCATCCGCCAAGGTCGAGGGCGCGATGGTCGCCCCGACCCCGGTGGCCACCGAACAGGGCCGGATGATTCTGGGCGCCGATGCGTTCTTCGACGGCCACCGGTTCGACGCGGCGTTCGCGCGGCGCTGAATTCGCGGGCAGGCTGGCGCAATTCGCGGCGATGGGCGGGGCAGGGGGAGCGGACCCGCCCCGCAGGCTTGACCGAGGCCCCGGCGCCGCGAATGATCGGGGAAAGGCGGATGCAACGGCGCACCGCGTTTGACCCCCGGCCGCAAGGATGCGGTTCCCCATCTTTAGGCAATGACGCCATCTGATCGTGCCCTGTCCGCAGGGCCGCGGCAGGTGGCCTTTCGTGTTCGTGCGCCCTGCTGCGCGCCAGTCCAAGGACCAGCCCCCATGACCCAGATCACGTCCCTGATCACGCCCCCCTCGCGCCGCCGTTTCCTGCAGGCCACCGGCGCGATGGCCACGATGGCCGCCGCCCGCCTGGCCCTGCCCGCCGGGGCATGGGCCGCCACCCCCGGCACGCCCGAGGTCACCGGCTGCACCCTGGGTTACATCGCCCTGACGGACAGCGCGCCGCTGATCATCGCGTCCGAAAAGGGGCTTTACGCGAAATACGGCATGCCCGACGTGCGGGTCGAAAAGCAGGCCAGCTGGGGGGCCACGCGCGACAACATGGCGTTGGGGGCGGCATCGGGCGGCATCGACGGCGGCCACATCCTGCGCCCCAAGGTGCATCTGTACTCCACCGGCAGCGTGATGCAGAACGGCCAGCCCCTGGCGATGTACACGCTGCTGAACCTGAACGAAGACGGGCAGGGCCTGTCGGTGCGCCAGGACTATGCCGACAGCGGCGTGGGCATCGACAGCAGCCCGCTGAAGGAGATCTTCGCCGCCCGCCGCGCCGCGGGCGAGGACATCCCCGTCGCGATGACCTTCCCCGGCGGCACGCATGATCTGTGGATGCGCTACTGGCTGGCGGCGGGCGGGATCGACCCGACCCGGGACGTCGACCTGATCGTGGTGCCTCCCCCGCAGATGGTCGCCAACATGAAGGTCGGCAACATGGAGGCCTTCTGCGTCGGAGAGCCGTGGAACGAGCAGCTGGTGAACCAGGGCATCGGCTTTACCGCCGCCACGACCGGGGAACTGTGGGCGCGCCATCCCGAGAAGATCCTGGGGATGCGGGCCGATTGGGTGGACGCCAACCCCAATGCCACCGTCGCGCTGATGATGGCGGTGATGGAGGCCCAGATGTGGTGCGACCTGCCCGAGAACAAGCAGGAGATGGCCGAGATCATCGGCCGCCGCCAATGGTACAACGTCCCCGTGGCCGACATCGTCGGCCGCATCCAGGGCCAGATCAATTATGGCAACGGCCGCGACGAACTGCGCCCCGATCTGGCGATGAAGTTCTGGGGTCAGAACGGAGAGACGTCGTACCCGTGGAAATCGCTGGATGCGTGGTTCATCACCGAAAACAAGCGGTGGGGATACCTGCCGGGCGATCTGGACACTAAGGCGCTGGTTGACGGCACCAACCGCAGCGACCTGTGGCTGGCCGCCGCCGCGGGCCTGGGCCTGACGCCCGATTTCGGCGACAGCCGCGGGGTCGAGACGTTCTTCGACGGCAAGACCTTCGATCCGGCGGACCCCGACGCCTATCTGGACGCCCAGTCCATCAAGGCGATGGTGTGATCCGATGAACGTCACAGCCCTCAAGCGAAAGCTGGACCTGACCCCGAAGCCCGCAGCCCCCGTCGTGGCGCTGCCCCCCCGCAGCACCCCCCGCCGGGCCGCCTGGCGCAAGCGCGGCCAGGCGCTGGCCGCCGGCGTCCTGCCCCCCCTGGCCGTGCTGGTCGTCCTGCTGACGATCTGGCAGGTCGGCGCATCGGGCGAGGGCAGCGGCCTGCCCACGCCGGTCCAGGTCTGGATCGACAGCGGCTTTCTGATCATGGAGCCGTTCTACGTCTATGGCACTCAGGACATCGGCCTGGGCTGGCGCGTGCTGACCTCGCTGGAGCGGGTGGCCTATGGCTTTGGCCTGGCCGCGGTGGTGGGCGTGCTGACCGGCGCGGTCATCGGACAGTCGGCGCTGATGATGCGCGGCTTCGATCCGATCTTTCAGATCCTGCGNACGGTGCCGCCCCTGGCCTGGCTGCCCATCAGCTTGGCCGCCTTCATGGACAGCGGGCCGTCGGCGATCTTCGTGATCTTCATCACCGCGATCTGGCCGGTGATCATCAACACCGCCGCGGGCGTGCGCGCCATCCCGCAGGATTACCGCAACGTCGCCGCCGTGCTGCGCCTGAACCAGATCGAGTTCTTCTGGAAGATCATGGTCCCCGCCGCCGCCCCCTACATCTTTTCGGGACTGCGCATCGGGGTGGGCCTGTCCTGGCTGGCCATCGTCGCGGCCGAGATGCTGACCGGCGGCGTGGGCATCGGCTTCTTCATCTGGGACGCGTGGAATTCGTCCCGCCTCAGTGACATCATCGTGGCCCTGGCCTATATCGGCGGCACGGGCTTCATCCTGGATCGTCTGGTCGGCTGGATCGGACGCGTCGTCTCTCGCGGCACGGCCGCGTAAGGGGAATGACCATGAAATACCTGTCCATCGAACACCTGTCCAAATCCTTTGTGAACGGGTCCAGGACGGCGCATGTGCTGTCCGACATCACCCTGACGATCGACAAGGGCGAATTCGTCAGCATCATCGGCCATTCCGGCTGCGGCAAGTCGACCCTGCTGAACCTGGTCGCCGGCTTGACCGACGTGACCCGCGGCGCGATCACCCTGGACGGGCGCGAGGTCAACGCGCCGGGCCCCGACCGGGCCGTGGTCTTCCAGAACCACAGCCTGCTGCCCTGGCTGACGGTCTATGACAACATCAAGCTGGCCGTGACCAAGGTCTTCGGCCGCACGAAGACCCGCGCGGAACGCCACGACTGGATCATGCAGAACCTGGACCTGGTCCAGATGAGCCACGCCGCCGACAAGCGCCCGGCCGAGATCTCGGGCGGGATGCGCCAGCGGGTCGGCATCGCCCGCGCCCTGGCGATGGAGCCCAAGGTCCTGCTGCTGGACGAACCCTTCGGCGCGCTGGACGCGCTGACCCGCGCGCATCTGCAGGACGCGGTCATGGAGATCCACGCACGGCTTGGCAACACCATGATCATGATCACCCATGACGTGGACGAGGCCGTGCTGCTGGCAGACCGGATCGTGATGATGACCAACGGCCCCGCCGCCACCATCGGAGAGGTCGTCACCGTCGACCTGCCCCGCCCGCGCGACCGCATCCGGCTGGCCAGCCAGCCCGATTACGTGCGTGCCCGAGAATCGGTCCTGCGGTTCCTGTACGAACGCCACCGCTTTGTCGAAGCCGCGGAGTAGGCATCATGGCACGAAAATTGGTCGTCATCGGCGCGGGCATGGCCTCGGGCCGGATGCTGGAGCATCTGTTCGACATGGCCCCCGGCCAGTGGGACGTCACCTTGTTCAATGCCGAACCGCGCGGCAACTACAACAGGCTGATGCTGTCGCCGGTGCTGTCGGGCGACAAGACCTATGACCAGATCGTCACCCATGATGATGCCTGGTATGCCGCCCAAGGCGTCACCTGCCGTTTCGGAGAGGCCGTGACCGCCATCGACCGCGAAGCGCAGATCGTGCATGGCGCCCGTGGCCCGGTCGACTACGACGCGCTGGTCATCGCCACCGGATCGGCGCCCTTCATCATCCCGCTGCCGGGGCACAGGCTGCCCGGCGTGGTCGCCTATCGCGACCTAGAGGACACCAACGCGATGATCGCCGCCAGCCGCCCCGGTGCCAGGGCAGTCGTGATCGGCGGCGGTCTGCTGGGGCTGGAGGCCGCCGTCGGCATGGCCGCGCGCGGCGCGGAGGTCACCGTGATCCACCTGATGGGCCACCTGATGGAACGCCAGCTGGACCCTGCCGCAGCCTATCTGCTGCAACGCGACCTGGAGGGGCGCGGCATCCGTGTCCATTGCAAGGGCGCGACCAAGGCGATCCTGGGGACCGATCGCGTCGAGGCCGTGCTGCTGGAGGACGGGACCGTCTATCCCGCCGATCTGGTCTGCATGGCCGTGGGCATCCGCCCCGAGACGCGGCTGGCCAACGATGCAGGTCTGGAGGTCGCGCGCGGCATCACCGTCGACGACCACATGCGGACCAGCGATCCGGCGATCTTTGCGCTTGGCGAATGCGTCGAACATGACGGGCAGCTGTTCGGCCTGGTCGCGCCGCTTTACGATCAGGCCCGCGTTCTGGCCGCGACGCTGGCGGGGCAGGATGCCGCATTCCAGCCCGTCCAGACCGCGACCAAGCTGAAGGTCACAGGCTGCGACCTGTTCAGCGCCGGCGATTTCGCGGATGCGCCGGGACGCGAGGACATCGTGTTCCGCGACCCCGGCCGCGGCATCTACAAGCGCCTGATCCTGGAGGGTGACCGCCTGATCGGCGCCGTCATGTATGGCGACACGGCCGACGGGGCATGGTTCTTTGACAAGATCCGCAGCGGGGCCGACATCACGGCGGATCGCGACACGCTGATCTTTGGTCCCGCATTCGCCGGGGGGGCCCACGCGGACCCTCTGGCAGCCGTTGCAGCCTTGCCGCCTGAGGCGGAGATCTGCGGCTGCAACGGCGTCTGCAAGGGACAGATCACCAGGGCGATCGCGGGCGGCGCGCACAGCCTGGACGCGGTGCGTGGCCTGACCAAGGCCAGCGCCTCCTGCGGGACATGCACGGGGCTGGTCGAACAGGTCATGGCGCTGACCCTGGGCGACGGATTCGCGGCCAACGCCAACCCGCCGATGTGCAAATGCACCAACCACACGCATGAGGACGTGCGCCGCCTGATCAAGACGATGGGGCTGAAATCCATCCCCGCGGTCATGCAGGACCTGGGCTGGCGCACGGTCGGCGGCTGTGCGTCCTGCCGCCCGGCGCTGAACTATTACCTGATCGCGGATTGGCCCATGGAATACCGCGATGACCGGCAGAGCCGTTTCGTCAACGAACGCAACCACGCCAACATCCAGAAGGATGGCACCTATTCGGTCGTCCCGCGCATGTGGGGCGGGGTGACAACCAGCGCGGAACTGCGCGCCATCGCGGATGCCGCCGACCGATACGCGGTGCCGATGATCAAGGTCACCGGTGGCCAGCGCATCGACCTGCTGGGCGTCCGGAAGGAGGATCTGCCCGCGATCTGGGCCGATTTCAACGATGCCGGGATGGTGTCGGGCCATGCCTATGCCAAGGGTCTGCGCACGGTGAAGACCTGCGTGGGCGAACAGTTCTGCCGCTTTGGCACGCAGGATTCGACGGGTCTGGGCATCCGGCTGGAGAAGCTGCTGTGGGGGTCGTGGACGCCCGCCAAGGTCAAGCTGGGCGTGTCGGGCTGTCCCAGGAACTGCGCCGAGGCGACCTGCAAGGACATCGGCATCATCTGCGTCGACAGCGGGTTCCAGATCAGCGTGGCGGGAGCCGCCGGCATGGACGTGCGCGAAACGGTGCCCCTGCTGACGGTCGCGACCGCCGACGAGGTCTGCGATGTCACCGCCGCGTTCGTGCAGCTGTACCGTGAGAACGCCCGCTATCTGCACCGCATCTACAAATGGGTGGACAAGGTGGGGCTGGACTGGTGCCGCGATCAGGTGGCGGATGCCGGGACGCGCGCCGCGCTGGTGGCGCGGTTCGCGGAAAGCCAGGCAGTCTATCAGACCGACCCCTGGGCCGATCACGCCGCCCGTCCCGCCGAATGGGCCCCCGTGGCCGACCTGACCCTGAAGGCCGCCGAATGAGGACTGTCGCATGAGCATGATCGACATCGCCGCACTGGACGACATCCCACCGCAGGGCGCCCGTGTGGTCCGCACCCCGCACGGCTGCGTCGCGGTGTTCCGCACCGCCGACGACCGGGTCTTTGCGCTGGACGACCGCTGCCCGCACAAGGGCGGCCCCCTGTCCGAGGGTATCGTGCATGGCACCCAGGTCACCTGCCCGCTGCACAACTGGGTGTTCGACATGGCCACCGGACGGGCGCAGGGCGCCGATCGCGGCCAGGTCGCCACCCATCCCGTCCGGGTCGAGGGCGGGCGGATCTGGCTGGACGCCCGCGCCCTGAGGCGGGTTGCATGACGATCCGCACGACCTGTCCCTATTGCGGGGTCGGCTGCGGGGTGCTGGCCACCCCGGACGGGCAGGGTGGGCTGACGGTCCGGGGCGACCCGGACCACCCTGCGAACCGCGGCCGTCTTTGCGTCAAGGGTGCCGCCTTGGGCGAGACCGTCGCCACCCAGGGCCGCCTGCTGACCCCGCGCATCGACGGGGCCGAGGCGCCCTGGGACCGCGCGCTGGACCTGGTTGCCGACCGCTTTGCCGCGGCGGTGCGCGATCACGGGCCAGATTCGGTGGCCATGTATGTCTCGGGCCAGTTGCTGACCGAGGATTACTATGTCGCCAACAAGCTGATGAAGGGTTTCATCGGCAGCGCGAATATCGACACCAACAGCCGGCTCTGCATGGCGTCCAGCGTCGCGGGACACCGCCGGGCCTTTGGCAGCGACACCGTGCCGGGCCTTTACGAGGATCTGGAGCTGGCCGATCTGGTCGTGCTGACCGGGTCGAACCTGGCCTGGTGCCACCCGGTCCTGCACCAGCGGCTGATGGCCGCCAAGGCCGCGCGACCCGACATGCGCATCGTCGTCATCGATCCGCGCCGCACCGCGACCTGCGAGGGGGCCGACCTGCATCTGGCGATCGCGCCGGGGGCGGACGCGCATCTGTTCAACCTGCTTCTGTGCCACCTGTTCGACACGGGCCGGATCGACGCAGGGTTCATGCCCCATGTCGCGGGGCTGGACGTGGCGCTGAGCGCGGCGCGCCGCGCCGACCCGGCCGCCACCGGCCTGGAGCCGTGCGACCTGTCCGCGTTCCTGGAGATGTGGGCGGCGACCGACCGGGTCGTCACCGTCTATTCCCAAGGCATCAACCAGTCCGACACCGGCACCGACAAGGTCAATGCGATCCTGAACTGCCACCTGGCGACGGGCCGCATCGGGCATCCGGGCATGGGCCCGTTCAGTGTCACCGGCCAGCCCAACGCCATGGGGGGGCGCGAGGTCGGCGGGCTGTCGAACATGCTTGCCTGTCATCTGGAGCTGGAGAACCCCGACCACCGCGATGCCGTCCGGGCATTCTGGAACGCACCACGGATGGCTGAACGCCCGGGCCTGAAGGCCGTCGACCTGTTCCACGCGGTCGAGGAGGGGCGCATCAAGGCGCTGTGGATCATCCACACCAACCCTGCCGTCACCATGCCCGACGCGGACCGCGTGGCCCGCGCCATCGCCGCCTGCGATTTCACCGTCGTCAGCGAGGCCTGGCCCGACACCGATACCGCGCGGCTGGCCCATGTGCTGCTTTCGGCGACGGCATGGGGCGAAAAGGACGGCACGGTCACCAATTCCGAACGCCTGATCAGCCGCCAGCGCGCCGCCCTGCCGGCGCCGGGGCAGGCGCGGCCCGATTGGTGGGCGGTGGCGCAGGTGGCGCGCCGCATGGGGTTCCGCGGCTTCGGCTGGACCGAGCCTGCGCAGATCTTTGCGGAACATGCCGCGCTGTCGGGCGTGGCAGGCGCCTTGGGCGGCGATTTCGACATCTCTGACCTTGCGGGCGCGGATTACGAGGCGTTGGCGCCCGTCCACTGGCCCCAGGGGCCCGCGCAGCGTGCGGGGCGGTTCTTTGGCACGGGGCGGTTCCACACGCCGGACGGGCGGGCGCGGATGGTGCCGGTCATGGCCCGGCTGCCCGATCACCCCGTGGGGCGGATGCTGCTGAACACCGGGCGCACGCGAAACCAGTGGCACACGATGACCCGGACCGGCCTGTCGCCCCGCTTGGCACGGCACCTGGCGGAACCCTATCTGCAGCTGCATCCGGACGATGCGGGCCGCCTTGGGCTGGCCGTTGCCGATCTGGCGCAGGTGGACAGCCCGCAGGGCCGCGCCATCCTGCGCGTGATGATCAGCGACGCCGTGCGCCCCGGTCACCCCTTCGCCCCGATCCACTGGAGCGGGCAGAGCGCATCGGCCGGGCGCATCGACGCGCTGGTCGCGGGGCAGGTCGATCCCGTCTCGGGCCAGCCGGCCAGCAAGGCGGCGGCGGTGACGGTGGGGCGGTTCGCGGCCGCGTGGCACGCGTTCCTGGTCAGTGACGCGCCGGTCGCGCCGGACTGCGCCTATTGGGCGCAAAGCCGTCTGCCCGGCGGCTGGCAGGTCGAGATGGCGGGCACCCGCGCCCCCGATGACTGGCAGGACTGGGCGCAGCGGCTGCTGGGCCTGGGCGCGCCCGCCCAGCAGATGGGCGATCCGGCGCGCGGTCTGCACCGGATGGCCTTTCACCGCGACGGCCGGCTGGCGGCGGCGCTGTTCGTCGGACCCCGGCCCGTGGCGCTGTCGCGGTCGCACCTGGCCGCGATGCTGGGCGGGGCCCCGGCGGGCGCGCTGGCCGGGCGGCCCCGGTCGGACATGCCCGATCCGGGCGCGATCGTCTGTGCCTGCCTTGGCGTGGGGGTGAACACGATCCGTCAGGCGATCGGCCAGGGATGCGACGGCGTCGCGGCCCTGGGCCAGGCCACCGGTGCGGGCACCAATTGCGGATCGTGCCGCCCGGAACTGGCGGCCCTGCTGGCCGGCGCGGCGCGGCTGCAGGCGGCGGAATAGCCGCCTATGCCGCCCCGTCGCGTCGGAGGCGCGCGTTGAAACGGGCGATCTCGCGCGGTTCGGGGGCGGCGCCGGTATAGATCTGGACATAGGACGGGATGCGCGACAGGCGGGTCTCGATGTCCTCGGACGACTGCATCGAGATGTAGCCGATCTGGACCAGATAGATGGTGCGCGCGCGGACATCGGCCGACATCGGGTCATGGCCCCAATGCGCCATCATCCGCGTCAGCGCGGCGATGCGCGCGGCATCGGCGACCGTGACGCGGTCGGCCACCGCCTGGTCCTGCAACGCCCAGCTGCGCACCGCGAATTCCAGCCGCGAATCAAAGACGCCCGGTGTCAGGAAACAGCACAGGACGTTCAGCATCGCCTCGGCCTGGGTCTCGGCATACTGGCGCGTTGCCGCGATCAGGGGCACCGTGGTCCGGGCGTGCCAGCCATCCAACAGGGCGGCCAGCAGCGCCTCACGGTCGTGAAAGAACCAGTAGAAGCTGGTGCGCGACAGGTTCAGCTGGCGCGCCAGCGGCATGATCTTGACCGCGTCCACGCCGCCTTCGATCAGCGCGCGATAGCCCGCCTCCAGCCAGCCGTCCCGCGATCCCCGCCAGCCCGCGCCGGCCATTTCCTGTGCATCCATGCGGGAACCCTAGGCGGTGGCCGCAACCCCTGCAAGACGTCACTCCGCCCAAAGTATGCAGTGCTGTCTTTTTATTTGACACAGGTGAACATTTTGCGCCGTATGACCCCGATCGGTTTTCCCAACGGCAGGCACGGATGTCCCAAGACCCCCTTCTGCAGCCCTATCGGCTGAAACATCTGACCCTGCGCAACCGGATCATGATCACCAGCCATGAACCGGCCTATCCCGAGGACGGGATGCCCAAGGATCGCTATCGCGCCTATCATGTCGAACGGGTCCGGGCGGGGGTGGCGCTGACCATGACGGCGGGGTCGGCGGCGGTGTCGCGCGACAGCCCGCCGGTCTTCAACAACATCCTGGCCTACAAGGACGAGGTCGTCGGATGGATGCGCAAGCTGGTCGATGAATGCCACGACCACGGCGCCGCGGTGATGATCCAGCTGACGCATCTGGGACGCCGGACCCGGTGGGACAAGGGCGACTGGCTGCCCGTGGTGGCCCCCGGCCACGAACGCGAGGCCGCCCATCGCGCCTTTCCCAAGCGGATCGAGGATTGGGACATAACCCGCATCACCCGCGATTTCGCGGATGCCGCTGAACGGATGCAGGCCGCGGGCGTCGACGGGATCGAGCTGGAGGCCTATGGCCACCTTCTGGAACAGTTCTGGTCGCCCCTGACCAACGACCTTGAGGCACCGTGGGGCGGCAGCCTGGAGAACCGCCTGCGCTTCACGATGCAGGTGCTGGGCGCGATCCGCGACCGCTGCGGGCCGGATTTCATCGTCGGCCTGCGCTATACCGGCGATCAGGTGCTGGCCGGCGGCATGGGTGCCGAGGAGGGGTTCCGGGTGTCGCATCTGCTGAAGGACAGCGGGCTGGTCGATTTCCTGAACGTGGTGCGCGGCCATATCGACACTGATGCCGGGCTGACCGACCTGATCCCGGTGCAGGGCATGCGCAACGCGCCGCATCTGGAATTCGCGGGCCGGATCCGGGCCGAGACGGGGTTTCCCACCTTTCACGCCGCCAAGATCCCCGATGTCGCGACCGCGCGTCATGCCATCGCCGCGGGCCTGCTGGACATGGTCGGCATGACGCGGGCGCACATGGCCGACCCGCATCTGGTGCGCAAGATCACCCAAGGCCGCGAGGATGACATCCGCCCCTGCGTCGGCGCCAACTATTGCCTGGACCGCATCTATCAGGGCGGGCTGGCCTTCTGCCTCCACAACGCCGCGACCGGGCGCGAGGAGACGATGCCCCACGACATCCCACCCGCGTCCGACAGGCGCCGCGTGACCATCGTGGGCGCCGGTCCCGCCGGGCTGGAGGCGGCGCGCGTGGCCGCCGAACGCGGGCATGCCGTGACCGTCTTCGAGGCCGCGGACAAGCCAGGCGGCCAGATCCGCCTGACCGCCCAGCAGGAGCGGCGGCGCGAGATGATCTCGATCATCTCATGGCGGATGGCGATGTGCGAAAAGCACGGGGTGTCGTTCCGCTTCAACAGCTATGCCGAGGTGGACGACGTGCTGGCCACCGACCCCGACGCGGTGATCGTGGCCACCGGCGGGCTGCCCCATACCGAGGTGCTGGGCGCGGGCAACGACCTGGTCTGTTCGGCCTGGGACATCCTGTCGGGCGATGTGAAACCGGGCCAGGACGTGCTGATCTTTGACGACGCGGGAGACCATGCGGGTCTGCAGGCCGCCGACATCATCGCCGCCACCGGCGCGCGGGTGGAGATCGTGACCCCCGACCGCGCCTTCGCCCCCGAGGTCATGGCGATGAACCTGGTCCCCTACATGCGCAGCCTGCAGCGCCGGGATGTGACCTTCACCGTGACCTGGCGCCTGGTGTCGGTGGTGCGCGACGGCAATCGCCTGCGCGCCACGCTTGGCAGCGACTATGGCGACATGACCCGCGAAAGGCTGGTCGATCAGGTGGTGGTGAACCATGGCACGCGGCCGCTGGACGATCTGTATTTCGACCTCAAGCCCCTGTCGCGCAACCTGGGCGCGGTCGATTACGACGCGCTGATCGCGGGCGGGGCGCAGGATGTCGCCGCGAACCCCGACGGGCGGTTCCGCCTGTTCCGCATCGGCGACGCGGTCGCTGCCCGCAACACCCATGCCGCGATCTATGACGCGCTGCGGCTGGTCAAGGACCTTTGACGGGCCATGGCGCCCCAACCGACATCAACCGGGAGACTGACGATGAGACATCTTCTATCCATGACGACCCTGGCCCTGGGCACCGCGCTTGCGGTGCCCGCCGCCGCGCAGGACGCACCGGGAGCCTGCGGTGATCTGTCGATCGCGCAGATGGGCTGGACCTCGGCCGAGATCATCACCGAGGTGGCCAAGTTCCTGCTGGAGCAGGGCTATGGCTGCGACGTGACGCTGGTCAAGTCGGACACCATCCCGGCCATCACCTCGGTCGCCGAGAACGGAGAGCCGGACATCGTCACCGACCTGTGGCTGAATTCGGCCGGAGAAGCCTATACCCGGCTGGAGGCCGAGGGCACCATGGTGACGCTGGCCAACGTCCTGGACCCGGGCGGGATCGAGGGCTGGTGGATCCCCACCTATCTGGCCGAGGCTCATCCCGAACTGACCACCATCCAGGGCGTGCTGGACAATCCCCAGCTGGTGGGGCGGTTCAACAACTGCCCCGAAGGCTGGGGCTGCCGCGTGGTCAGCGACAACCTGATCCGCGCGCTGGATCTGGAGGGCGCGGGCATCGAGGTGTTCAACCACGGCTCGGGCGAAACGCTGGCATCGTCGATGGGATCGGCGGTCAGCGCGCAGGAGCCTTGGTTCGGCTATTACTGGGGCCCCACCGTGCCGCTTGGCAAGTATGACATGACCCGGATCGATCTTGGCGGTTATGACGAGGCTAAGTTCATGCCGCTGCAGAATCCGAACGCGCCCGACCCGCAGGTATCCGATTTCCCCGAGGCACCCAGTGTCACCGCCGTCACCGCCGCCCTGGTGGACGAGCAGCCCGAGGTGGTCGAGTTCCTGCGCAAGATGACCTTCAAGACCGACGAGCTGAACACCCTGCTGGCTTGGCAGGACGAGAACAGCGCCTCGGCCGAGGAGGTGGCGGTCCATTACCTGACCACCAACACCGACGCCTGGTCCGGCTGGCTGTCGGACGAGGCCAAGGGCAAGCTGTCGGCCCTGCTGGGCCAGAACTGACCGGCGGGCCGGGCCCGGGGCGATCCCCGGCCCGGCCTGGCGGACGCGCATCCATCGGGGGACTGACATGACGACCTATGACGGGCTGTTCGACGCCCTGGGGCTGAGGGCATGGTGCGACGCGGGCGGCGGAGGGGGCGGGCCGATGTCGATGGCCGACCTGATGGCGCGGGCATCGGGCGGTTCGGCCGCACCGGCGGGGTCGNGGTGGGACCTGCCGCTGCCGTCGCTGAACAACCTGCATGCGGCCTGCGGCGCGGTCTGGCAGACACGTGACCTGACCCTGGGGATGGAACGCGCGTTCCTGTCGGCGCGCGACGCGCTGCGCATCGTGCTGGACCCGGCGACCCAACCGCTCAGCTGGATGCTGCGCCAGATGATCGCGCTGATGGTGGCGACGCCGTGGTTCATCATGCTGCCCGTGCTGCTGGGCGTCACGTGGTTCGTGGCGCGGTCCTGGCGGGTGGTCGGGCTGGTGGCCGTGTCCCTGGGGTTCCTGGCCTTTGTCGACCACTATACCGAGGCGATGCAGACGCTGGCGATCATCTTTGTCTGCGCGTTCATCTGCGTGCTGATCGGGGTGCCGGTGGGCATCGCCATGTCGCGCAGCAACACCCTGCGCCGGATCGGCACGCCGGTTCTGGACATGCTGCAGACGCTGCCCGCCTTTGTCTATCTGATCCCGCTGATCTTCCTGTTCAGCGTGACCGAACCGAAACTGTACGGCATCGCGATCATCCTTTATGCCATCGTGCCGGTCATTCGCCTGACGGACCTGGGCATCCGCCTGGTCGATCCCGACGTGATCGAGGCCGCGGACGCGTTCGGCATGACGCGGGGGCAAAAACTGTGGCGCGTGCAGATCCCGCTGGCCCTGCCCAACATCATGGCGGGCGTGAACCAGACCATCATGATGAGCCTTGCGATGGTGGTCATCGCGTCGCTGGTCTCGGCGCCGGGCCTGGGCGTGCTGGTGCTGCGCGGCATCCGCAACCTGGAACTGGGCGTGGGGCTGGTGGCGGGCTTCGGCATCGTGCTGCTGGCCATCATCCTGGACCGCGTGACCAAGGCATCGCTGGCGCGCATCGACGTCAGTCGGGACGGCCGCTGATGGATGCCCCGGTCAAGATCCGTATCCGCAATCTGTACAAGATCTTCGGCAGCAGGCCCGCCGCGGTGCTGCCGCAGGTGCTGGAGGGCCTGTCCAAGCCCGACCTGCTGGCGCGCCACAACCACGTGCTGGGCCTGCGCGACATCAACGTGGACATCCGCGAGGGCCAGATCACCGTCATCATGGGCCTGTCCGGGTCGGGCAAGTCCACGCTGATCCGCCACCTGAACCGGCTGATCGAACCCACCGCCGGAGAGGTGCTGGTCGACGGCGACAACATCCTGACCTGGAACGAACGCCGCCTGCGCGACCTGCGGCGGCGGACCATGTCGATGGTGTTCCAGAAATTCGCGCTGCTGCCACATCGCACGGTGCTGGACAACGCGGGCATGGCGCTGCTGACGCAGGGGGTGCCGCGCGCGGGATACGAGGCCGACGCCCGCGCCTGGCTGGACCGGGTGGGCCTGGGCGGATACGGCGCGCATTTCCCCCACCAGCTGTCGGGCGGCATGCAGCAGCGGGTGGGCATCGCGCGGGCGCTGACCTCGAACGCGGGGATCATGCTGATGGACGAGGCGTTCTCGGCGCTGGACCCGCTGATCCGCACCGACATGCAGAACCTGCTGCTGGAACTGCAGGCGGAACTGCACAAGACCATCGTCTTCATCACCCACGACCTAGACGAGGCGCTGAAGCTGGCCGATCACCTGGTGATCCTGAAGGACGGCCAGGTGGTCCAGCAGGGAGAGCCGCAGGGCATCCTGCTGAACCCGGCCGATCCCTATATCGAGGCGTTCATCGCCGACATCAACCGCGCCCGCGTGCTGCGCGTGCGCTCGGTCATGACGGGGCCGGGCGATGGCGCATCGTCGGGTCAGGTGGATGCGGACGACACGCTGGAAAGCGTGATCGCCCTGTCGCGCGGCGACACGGCGCGGCGTTATCAGGTGATGCGCGACGGGCAGGTGGTGGGCATGGTCGACATGGGCGCGGTCATCCGCGCGCTGGTCCCGCCGCAGCGCATGGGTGGCGATTGACGGCCGCGCGGTGCATGCTGGCGCCCGAACCGCCAGAAAGAGAGCCCGATGAAGCCCGACGTCCTGATGCTGTCCCCCACCCGCCCCGACGCCCAAGCCCGCCTTGAACAGCAGTTCACCCTGCACCGTCTGGATCTGGCCGACGACAGGCCCGCCTTTCTGGCGCGCCACGGTGCCGCCTGCCGGGGCATGGTCGCGATGGGGCACACGAGCGTCGACGTGGCCCTGCTGGACCAGCTGCCCGCGCTGGAGATCATCAGCTGCGGGTCGGCGGGCTATGACGCGTTCGACGTCGATGCCATCGCGCGCCGCGGCGTGGCGCTGACCAACGCCTCTCCGGCGCTGGCGCAGGAGGTCGCGGACATGGCGCTGCTGCNGGCGCAGATGGGCTGGCGCAACGTCGTGGCCGCCGATGCCTGGGTCCGCAACGGCGATTGGGCGCGCAAGGGCGCATTCCCCCTGCAGCGCAGCTTTCGCGGGCGCAGGCTGGGCATCGTGGGCATGGGCACGATCGGCCACAAGATCGCCGAACTGGCCAGCCAGCAGGGGTTGCAGGTCGCCTATTGGAACCGCCGCGACAAGGATGCGGGCTATCCGTTCCAGCCCGACTTGGAACAGCTGGCGCAGGACAGCGACATCCTGATCGCCATCGTGGCCGGGGGGCCGGACACGCAGGGGCTGATCTCGGACCGGGTGCTGCGCGCGCTTGGGCCGGACGGGCTGTTCGTTAACGTCGCGCGCGGGTCGGTGGTGGACGAACCCGCGCTGATCGCGGCGCTGCAGGACGGGGGCCTGGGCGCTGCTGCGCTGGACGTGTTCTGGTCCGAACCCGACCCCGATCCGCGCCTGACCGCGCTGCCCAACGTCACCCTGTCGCCGCATCAGGGGTCGGGCACGGTTCAGACACGGGACGCGATGGCGTCGCTGATCGTCGACAACCTTGAGGCGCATTTCGCGGGACAGCCGCTGATCAGCCCGGTGGACCTGTCGCGGCCCTAATCGGCGGCCAGGGTCTTTTCGATCACCTTCTGGCGCACGCGCCGCGCCAGCCGCGACAGCGGCCTGCGCCGCAGGTTCAAAAGGTAATAGGGGTCCACGCGGATCTCGCGGGGCTGGGCCAGCAGCGCGAACCCCGCATGGACCGGCGGCCGCATCNGCAGCTGCGCCACCTCCTCCGAGACCGAGGCGATGGCATCGCTGTTCGCCAGATAGGCGATGGTGAACAGGATCGACGGGCTGTTGACGATGTTGCGCGGCTCGGCCAGGCCCACGGCGGCGAAGGCCTCCATCGTGGCCTCGCGGATGGGGGCGCCGCGGCTTTGCATGATCCATTCGTGGTCATGCAGCTCGGTCAATGTCACCATCGGGGCGCGCGCCATCGGGTGATCGGCGCGCACGCAGAAGGTCACCTTCTCGTCGCGCAACGGCAGGATCTCGAAATCGCGGCTGTCGAATTCCGGCAGGATCCGGGCCAGCGCGAAATCCATCTGCCCCGTGGTCAGATGGCCCAGCAGTTCGCGCGACGGCATCACGTCGACGGTGATGTCGGCCTCGGGCGTCTCCTTCTTGATCTCGCGGATCGAGGCCATCAGATAGCCGACCGCAGGCCCGGTGACCGCGCCCACATGCACCGACCCCGCCTGGCCGCCGCGCAGGGCGTGGACGTCGGCCGACATGCTGTGCATCTCGCGCAGGATCACGCGGGCGCGGCGCAGGACGGTGCTGCCGATCTCGGTCGGTGACATGCCCTTGGGCTGGCGCTCGAACAGCGGGGCGCCGAACAGGCGCTCGACCTCGGCCAGCATCCGCGATGCGGCGGGCTGGGTCATGGCGCAGTTCGCCGCCGCCTGCCGCAGTTGCCCGCTGTCGGCGATCTCCAGGATCAGGCGCAGCTGCGCGGGTTTAAGATAGGACCGTGCGGGAATCTCGGACATGCATTTTCCGGTATGTTGAAGGTCGCAAATCTCATTTTACTGATAACCCGTCGCTTTGCTATCGTCCTGTCGGGAGCATTCGAGAGGGGCGGCGCCACGGCGCCGAAAGGGAGAATCACATGAGACTGAACACCGCCGCGATCGCGCTGGCGATCGGAACGTCGTGGCTGGCCTTCGGCGCCGCGGCCCAGACCGTGGGCATCTCGATGCCCACGCAATCGTCGGCCCGCTGGATCGATGACGGCAACAACATGGTCCGCCAGTTCCAGGAGGCCGGCTATGAGACCGACCTGCAATACGCCGAGGACGACATCCCCAACCAGCTGGCCCAGGTCGAGAACATGATCACCAAGGGCGTCGACGTCCTGGTGATCGCCGCCATCGACGGCACCACGCTGTCGAACGCGCTGGCCAATGCCGCCGCGTCCGACATCAAGGTCATCGCCTATGACCGCCTGATCCGCGACACGCCGGATGTCGATTATTACGCGACCTTCGACAACTTCTCGGTCGGCGTCGAGCAGGCCAATTCGCTGGTCGCGGGCCTGGAGGAGCGGTTCCCCGACGTGAAACCCTGGAACGTCGAGCTGTTCGGCGGCAGCCCGGACGACAACAACGCTTACTTTTTCTACGACGGGGCGATGTCGGTCCTGCAGCCGCTGATCGACGACGGGCGCATCGCGATCCCGTCGGGCCAGATGGGCATGGACACGGTCGGCACGCTGCGGTGGGACGGATCGGCCGCGCAGGCGCGGATGGATAACCTGCTGTCGTCGAACTATACCCAGGCCACCGTGCATGGCGTACTGTCGCCCTATGACGGGCTGTCCATCGGCATCCTGTCGTCGCTGAAGGGCGTGGGTTACGGGTCGGGCGATCAGACCATGCCCATCGTCACCGGCCAGGACGCCGAGGTCCAGTCGGTCAAGTCGATCCAGGCCGGAGAGCAGTATTCCACCGTTTTCAAGGATACCCGCGAACTGGCCCGCGTCACCGTGGGCATGGTCGATGCCATGCTGAAGGGCACCGAGCCCGAGGTGAACGACACCGAGACCTATGACAACGGCGTCAAGGTCGTGCCCTCCTATCTGCTGGAGCCGGTGCCGGTCGACGCCTCGAACTGGGAGCAGATCCTGGTCGAGAGCGGCTATTACACCCCCGAGCAGTTGCAGTGACACCAGCCGGACCGTCCCCCGCGGGGCGGTCCCCATCCGGGGCAGGGCCATGACAGACCTTCTGGAAATGCAGGGGATCAGCAAGACATTTCCCGGCGTCAAGGCGCTGGACGATGTCAGCCTGACCGTCGCGCAGGGCGAGATCCACGCCATCTGCGGAGAGAACGGCGCGGGCAAGTCCACGCTGATGAAGGTGCTGTCGGGCGTCTATCCCACCGGCAGCTATGACGGGCGGATCGTCTTCGACGGCCAGCCCGTCGATTTCCGCACCATCCGCGACAGCGAGGATCGCGGGATCATCATCATCCACCAGGAACTGGCGCTGGTGCCGCTGCTGACCATCGCCGAGAACATCTTCCTGGGCAACGAACGCGCCACCCGCGGCGTCATCGACTGGCCCGAGACGTACCGCCAGACCGAGGCCCTGCTGGCCAAGGTCGGCCTGCGCGAGACGCCGGGCACCATCGTCGACACCCTGGGCGTGGGCAAGCAGCAGCTGGTCGAGATCGCCAAGGCCCTGTCCAAGAACGTGCGCCTGCTGATCCTGGACGAACCGACCGCGGCCCTGTCGGAAAGCGACAGCCAGGCCCTGCTGGACCTGCTGCTGGAGCTGAAGGGTCAGGGCGTCACCAGCATCATCATCAGCCACAAGCTGAACGAGGTGCGTCGCGTGGCCGACAGCGTCACCGTGATCCGCGACGGCGCCACGATCAGCACGCTGGACGCGCGTCAGGGCCTGACCGAGGACCGCATCGTGCGCGACATGGTGGGCCGGGACATGGCGCATCGCTATCCCGACCGCGACCGCCTCGCCGGAGAGGTGCTGTTCGAACTGCGGGGCTGGAACGTCTGGCATCCCGAACAGCGCGATCGCCAGATGATCCGCGACCTGTCGATGACCGTCCGCGCCGGAGAGGTCGTGGGCATCGCCGGGCTGATGGGGTCGGGCCGGACCGAGCTGGCGATGAGCGTCTTCGGCCGCAGCTATGGCCGCGACATCGCGGGACAAGCGCTGGTCCGGGGGCGTCCGGTGGACCTGTCCACCGTCGACCGCGCCATCGCCGCAGGGCTGGCCTATGTCACCGAGGACCGCAAGACGCTTGGCCTGATCCTGGACGAGACGATCCGCCGCAACACCATCCTGGCCAACCTGGACGGCGTCGCGCGCCGCGGCATCGTGGACGAAAGCCGCGAGACCGAGGTGGCCGAGACCTATCGCCGGCAGCTGCGCATCCGCACCCCGTCGGTGTTCCAGAAGGTCATGAACCTGTCGGGCGGCAACCAGCAGAAGGTCGTCCTGGCCAAATGGCTGTTCACCGATCCCGACGTGCTGATCCTGGACGAACCCACGCGCGGCATCGATGTGGGCGCGAAATACGAAATCTATAGTATCATCAATGACCTGAGTGCCGCGGGCAAGGGCGTCGTCGTGATCTCGTCCGAGATGCCCGAACTGCTGGGCATGTGCGACCGCATCTATGTGATGAACGAGGGCCGCTTCGTGGGCGAACTGACCGCGGATCAGGCCAGCCAGGAAGCGATCATGTCGCTGATAGTCAGGGAATAGAAAGGACATGGCCGTGGAACAGACGGACCGCGCGCCGGGCATCGGCATCGGCGACTACATCATGCGGCACATCCGCGAATACGGGCTGCTGTTCGCGCTGATCGCGATCATGGTCTTCTTCCAGATCGTGACGGGGGGCGTGCTGCTGCGCCCGGTGAACATCACCAACTTGTTCCTGCAGAACAGCTATATCATCATCATGGCGCTTGGCATGCTGCTGGTGATCGTGTCGGGCCATATCGACCTGTCCGTGGGGTCGGTGATGGGGTTCGTCGGCGCGCTGGCGGCTGTGATGATCGTCACCTGGGGCATGCCGGTCTGGGCCGCGATGGCGATCTGCCTTGTCATGGGCATGGCGATCGGCGCGGTGCAGGGCTATTTCGTGGCCTATTGGAAGATCCCGTCCTTCATCGTCACGCTGGCGGGGATGCTGGTCTTTCGCGGGCTGTCGCTGTGGCTTCTGGCGGGGCAGTCGGTCGGACCGTTCCCGGCGAACTTCCAGCTGCTGTCGACGGGGTTCATCCCCGACATCCTGGGCATCGGGCGGCCGAACGGGCTGGCCATGGCCGTGGGCGTGATGGCGACGCTGCTGATCGTGTGGCTGGGCCTGCGCACCCGCGCCCGCAACGCCCGCTATGGCATCGAGGACGAACCCTTCGCCCTGTTCGTGCTGCGCAACGCCATCGTCGCCGCCGCGCTGCTGTTCGTGACGTGGAAGCTGGCCTGGTTCCGCGGCCTGCCCAACGTGCTGCTGTCGATGGTGGTGCTGACGGTGATCTATGTCTTCCTGACCGAACGCACGACGATCGGGCGGCGCATCTATGCGGTCGGCGGCAATGCCAAGGCCGCAAAGCTGTCGGGCATCCGCACCGAACGGCTGACCTTCCTGACCTTCGTCAACATGGGCCTGCTGGCGGCGCTTGCGGGCCTGATCTTCGCGGCGCGCCTGAACACCGCCACGCCCCGCGCGGGTTTCGCGGTCGAGCTGGACGTGATCGCCGCGGTCTTCATCGGCGGGGCGTCCATGTCGGGGGGCGTGGGCCGCATCGTGGGCGCCGTGGTCGGCGCCTTCATCATGGGCGTGATGAACAACGGCATGTCCATCATGGGCATCGGCATCGATTACCAGCAGGTGATCAAGGGCCTGGTCCTGTTGGCCGCGGTGTTCTTCGACGTTTACAACAAGAACCGCGAGGTCTGATCCATGTTCCTGTCGCAACTGACCGTGACCGACGGCACCCGCGCCGTCGCCGCCCGCACCGACGGCGCGGCGCATCTGGTCCCCGGCGCGACCTCGACCCGCGACCTGGCGCTGGCGGCGATCGCCGCGGGCCGGGGCCTGGCGGCCGAGGTCGCGGCCCGCGGGCGGGGGGATGCGGTCGATCTGGCCGAGGCGCTGGACCAGGGCCGCCTGCTGGTGCCGCTGGACCATGACGATCCCGCGCATCTGCACCTGACCGGCACCGGGCTGACCCATCTGGGGTCGGCATCCACCCGCGACGCCATGCACCAGAGCGCGGTCGAGACGCTGACCGACAGCATGAAGATGTTCCGCATGGGGCTGGAGGGCGGCAAGCCCGACCAGGGCCGCATCGGCGCCCAGCCCGAATGGTTCTACAAGGGCAACGGCCATGCGGCGGTGGCCCCCGGCGCGCCCCTGACCTCGCCCGGCTTCGCCCTGGACGCCGGAGAAGAGCCCGAGATCGCGGGCCTTTACGTCATCGCCCCCGATGGCCGCCCGTTCCGCTTGGGCTTTGCCCTGGCCAACGAATTTTCCGACCACGTGACCGAACGCGGCAACTATCTGTGGCTGGCGCATTCCAAGCTGCGGGTGGCCAGCTTTGGCCCCGAATTGCGGGTGGGCGAGCTGCCTGCCGATCTGCGCGGGACCAGCCGCTTGGTCCGCGACGGCGCGGTGGTCTGGGAAAAGCCGTTCCTGTCCGGAGAGGCGAACATGTCCCACAGTCTTGCCAACCTGGAACACCACCATTTCAAGTACGATCTGTTCCGCCGGCCCGGCGACGTGCACGTTCATTTTTTCGGCACCGCGACCCTGTCCTTTGCCGACGGCATCACCACGCGCGACGGCGACAGCTTCCAGATCGAATGCCCGGATTTCGGCCTGCCGCTGGTCAATCCGCTGACGCAACGCCCCGCCGACGCGACGCCCGTCGCGGTCGCGGCCCTGTAGAGATCCGGCCCATGACATTCACCCCCGCCCCCTGGCCCCGCCGTCTGCGTTCGCAGGAATGGTATGGCGGCACGTCACGCGACACGATCTATCACCGCGGCTGGATGAAGAATCAGGGCTATCCGCACGATCTGTTCGATGGGCGCCCGATCATCGGCATCCTGAACACCTGGTCCGACCTGACGCCCTGCAACGGCCACCTGCGCGAACTGGCGGAGAAGGTGAAGGCCGGCGTGTGGGAGGCGGGTGGCTTTCCGGTCGAGGTGCCGGTCTTCTCTGCCTCGGAAAACACGTTCCGGCCAAGCGCGATGATGTTCCGCAACCTGGCCGCCCTGGCGATCGAGGAGACGATCCGCGGTCAGCCGATGGACGGCGCGGTGCTGCTGGTCGGCTGCGACAAGACCACGCCCAGCCTGATCATGGCGGCGGCATCCTGCGACATCCCCTCGATCGTGGTGACCGGCGGGCCGATGCTGAACGGCTATTTCCGCGGAGAGCGCGTGGGGTCGGGCACGCATCTGTGGAAGTTCTCGGAGGCGGTGAAGGCCGGAGAGATGAGCCAGGACGATTTCCTGGAGGCCGAGGCATCGATGTCGCGTTCCTCGGGAACCTGCAACACGATGGGCACCGCCAGCACAATGGCCTCGATGGCCGAGGCCTTGGGCATGGCGCTGTCCGGCAATGCCGCGATCCCGGCGGTGGACTCGCGTCGCCGCGTCATGGCGCAGATGTCGGGGCGGCGCATCGTGCAGATGGTCAAGGACGATCTGAAACCGTCCGACATCATGACCAAGCAGGCGTTCGAGAACGCCATCCGCGTCAACGGCGCCATCGGCGGGTCGACCAACGCGGTCGTGCACATGCTGGCCATGGCGGGCCGCGTGGGGGTGGACCTGACGCTGGACGATTGGGACCGCTGCGGGCGGGACGTAGCGACCATCGTGAACCTGATGCCGTCGGGCCAGTACCTGATGGAGGAGTTCTTCTATGCCGGCGGGCTGCCCGTGGTCATCAAGCACCTGGCCGAGGCGGGGCAGCTGCACAAGGGCGCGCTGACCGTCAGCGGCCAGTCCATCTGGGACGAGGTCAAGGGGGTGATGAACCACAATCCCGACGTGATCCGCCCCGCATCGAACCCGCTGACGCCCCAGGGCGGCATCGCGGTGCTGAGGGGCAACCTGGCCCCCCACGGCGCGGTGCTGAAACCGTCCGCCGCCAGCCCGCATCTGCTGGTGCACCGGGGCCGCGCGGTCGTGTTCGAGGACATCGACCACTACAAGGCGCGCATCACGGACGAGGCACTGGACATCGACGAGACCTGCGTGATGGTCCTGAAGAATTGCGGGCCCAAGGGCTATCCCGGCATGGCCGAGGTGGGCAACATGGGCCTGCCGCCCAAGGTCCTGCGCCGGGGCATCACGGACATGATCCGCATCTCGGATGCGCGCATGTCGGGCACGGCCTATGGGACCGTGGTCCTGCACACCGCCCCCGAGGCGGCGGCAGGCGGGCCGCTGGCCGTGGTCCGCGACGGCGACATGATCGAACTGGACGTGCCGAACCGCCGCCTGCACCTGGACATCCCCGATGCGGAACTGGCCGCGCGGCTGGCCGCGTGGCGTCCGCTGCCCGATCAGCCGACCAGCGGTTACGCCTTTCTGCACCAGGCCCACGTGATGGGCGCCGATACCGGGGCGGACATGGACTTCCTGCGCGGGTGCCGGGGCAACGCGGTCGGAAAGGACAGCCACTGATGAAGATCGCCCTGGTCGGCATCGGCAAGATCGCCCTGGATCAGCACGTCCCCGCGCTGGCCGCCAGCCCGGACTGGGACCTGACGGCGACCGTGTCGCGCAGCGGTCAGGTTCCGGGCGTCCTGGCCTTTCACGACATCGACACGATGCTGGCGGCCCACCCCGAGATCTGCGCGATCAGCCTGTGCCTGCCGCCCGTGCCACGCTTTGCCGCGGCGGTGGCGGTGCTGCGCGCGGGGCGGCACCTGATGCTGGAAAAGCCCCCCGGCGCCACCCTGTCCGAGGTTCACGTCCTGCGCGACATGGCCGCGGCGCAGGGGCTGACGATCTTTGCCACCTGGCATTCGCGCATGGCCCAGGGCGTCGCCGCGGCCCGCGACTGGCTGGCGGGTCGCGCCATCCGCGAAGGCCGGATCACCTGGCGCGAGGATATCCGCAAATGGCATCCCGGCCAGGACTGGATCCTGGACGCCGGGGGCATGGGCGTGTTCGATCCCGGTATCAACGCCCTGTCGATCCTGACCGCGATCCTGCCCGAACCTGTGCATCTGCAGGGCGCCGACCTGGACGTGCCCGCCAACCGCCAGGCGCCCATCGCGGCGCGGCTGCAGCTGTCGCAGGGCATCACCGCTGATCTGGATTTCCGCCAGCGGGGGCCGCAGACCTGGGACATTCGCATCGTCACCGACGACGGCACGCTGGTGCTGAGGAACGGCGGCAACATCCTGCAGATCGACGACCGCCCCGTGACGGGCGGCGACAGCATCATGCAGGAATATCCCGCGCTGTATGACCGCATGGCGCGGCTGGTGCGCCAGGGGGCGTCCGACGTGGACCTGGCGCCGATGGTGCTGGTCGCCGACGCCTTTACCTCGGGCCGGCGGCATGCCGTCGACCCGTTCGAATTCTGAAGGAGACCTTGATGACCCACCCCCGCGACGGACAGCACCTGATCCTTGGCCGCTGGCAGGACGCTGACGGCCAGGACGCCGTCGACGCCGCCGCCCGCGCGGCCGAGGCGGCGTTCCCGGAATTCGCCGCCCTGTCCCGCGACGCCCGCGCCGGGTTCCTGGAGGCCATCGCCGACGCGATCGAGGCGCGCGCCGACGCGATCACCGAAACCGGCGTGGCCGAGACCGGCCTGCCCACCGCGCGGCTGCAGGGTGAACGCGGGCGCACCACCGGGCAGCTGCGCCTGTTCGCGGACCACATCTGCAGGGGCGATTACCTGGACCGCCGCCACGACGTGGCGCTGCCTGACCGCCAGCCGCTGCCGCGCCCCGATCTGCGGATGATCCAGCGGCCGGTGGGGCCGGTCGCGGTGTTCGGCGCGTCGAACTTTCCGTTGGCCTTCTCGACCGCGGGGGGCGACACGGCATCGGCGCTGGCGGCGGGCTGCCCGGTCGTGGTCAAGGGCCACCCCGCCCATCCCGAAACCGGCCGCATCGTGGCCGAGGCGATCCTGGAGGCCGCCGGGCGGACCGGCATGCCGGCCGGGGTCTTTGCCTATCTGGACGGGGCGGGGCACCAGACCGGTCAGGCGCTGGTGCGTCATCCGCTGATCCGGGCGGTGGGCTTTACCGGCAGCCTGGGCGGCGGGCGCGAGCTGTTCGACCTGTGCGCCGCGCGGCCCGAACCGATCCCCTTCTATGGCGAACTGGGCAGCATCAACCCCTGCTTCCTGCTGCCCGCCGCCATGGCCGCGCGCGGCGATCAGATCGCCCAGGGCTGGGCGGCCAGCCTGACGATGGGCGCGGGCCAGTTCTGCACCAATCCGGGCGTGGTGATCGTTCCGGCGGACAGGGCCGACGCGTTCGCCGGTGCCGCCGCCGCCGCGCTGGCCGATGCCCCGGCCCAGGGGATGCTGACCGACGGCATCGCGCAGTCGTTCCGCGACGGCGTGGCGGCGGTCGCGGGAGCGGCGACGCCCGTGACCGTGGCCGAGGCGTCGGGCCGGAACGCGCGGCCCGCCGTCTTTCGCGCGACCGCATCCGCGTTTCTGGACAACCCCGACTTGGCACATGAGGTGTTCGGCCCGCTTGGCCTGATCGTGGCCGCCGACGGTGATGCGCAGATGCTGGACGTGGCCCGCGCGCTGGACGGCCAGCTGACGGTGACGCTGCAGATGGATAACGGCGACACGGACCTTGCGGCGCGGCTGATGCCTGTGCTGGAACGCAAGGCCGGGCGCATCCTGGCCAACGGCTGGCCCACCGGGGTCGAGGTGTCCGATGCCATGGTTCATGGCGGTCCCTATCCGGCATCAACGAATTTCGGCGCGACCAGCGTCGGCACTCTGGCGATCCGGCGCTGGCTGCGCCCGGTCTGCTTCCAGAACCTGCCCGACGCCCTGCTGCCGCACGACCTTCGCGACTGAGGGAAGACAGCCGCGCGGACAAACGTCTAAACATATCCAGGGAGGATGTTCACATGACCCATGCAACCATGCTGACGACCGTCGCCGCGCTGGCCCTGTCGGCCGGGGCGGCCCTTGCCGAGGGAGAGACGATCGGCTTTTCGCAGATCGGTTCGGAATCGGGCTGGCGCGCGGCCGAGACCACGCTGACCCGCAGCCAAGCCGAAGAGCGCGGCTATCAGCTGCAGTTTTCCGACGCCCAGCAGCGGCAGGAGAACCAGATCGCCGCGATCCGGTCCTTCGTGGCCCAGGGGGTCGATGCGATCCTGCTGGCGCCGGTCGTGGCCACGGGCTGGGACAGCGTCCTGCAGGAGGCCGCCGAGGCGGAGATCCCCGTCGTCCTGCTGGACCGCCAGGTCGACAGCGCCGACGATCTGTACCTGACCGCCGTGGGCTCGGATCTGGTCCACGAGGGCGAGGTCGCGGGCCAGTGGCTGGTCGACGAGGTCGCGGGCGAACCCTGCCGCATCGTGGAACTGCAGGGCACCACGGGCTCCAGCCCCGCCATCGACCGCAAGACCGGCTTCGAGAACGCCATCGCGGGCCATGACAACCTGGAGATCGTGCGCAGCCAGACCGCCGATTTCACTCGCGCCCGCGGCAAGGAGGTCATGGAGAGCTTCCTGCAGGCCGAGGGCGGCGGCGCGGACATCTGCGCGCTCTATGCCCATAACGACGACATGGCGGTGGGCGCGATCCAGGCCATCAAGGAGGCGGGTCTGGCGCCGGGCACCGACATCCTGGTCGTGTCCATCGATGCGGTGCCCGACATCTTCCAGGCCATCGCGGCGGGCGAGGCCAATGCGACGGTCGAACTGACGCCCAACATGGCCGGCCCCGCCTTCGACGCGCTGGAGGCGTATTGGGCCGACGGAACCATGCCCGAAAAGTTCATCCAGACCGAATCCAAGCTGTACACGGCGGCCGACGATCCGCAGGGCGAATACGACCGCCGCAAGGACTTGGGCTACTAATGCCACGCGGGCGGGCCGCGACAGGCCCGCCCGATCCCTGAAAGGAATGCCGATGCTGCTGTCGATCCGGTCGCTGACCAAGCTGTTTCCAGGCACGCGCGCGCTGGACGATGTCGACCTGGACATCGCGGCGGGCCAGGTCCACGCCCTGCTGGGCGAGAACGGTGCGGGCAAGTCCACGCTGATCAAGTGCCTGACCGGCGCCTATCGCCGCGACGGAGGCACGGTCATGCTGGACGGCGCCCCGATCGACCCCCGTTCCACCCTGCAGGCGCAGGAACTGGGCATCGGCACTGTCTACCAGGAGGTGAACCTGCTGCCCAACCTGACGGTCGCGCAGAACCTGATGTTCGGCCATGAACCGCGCCGGTTCGGGCTGACCGACACTCGCGCCATGCGCGCCCAAGCGCGCCAGACGCTTGCCCGCTATGGCCTGGACATCGATGTGGACCGCGACCTGGGCCGCTATTCCGTGGCCATCCAGCAGATCGTGGCCATCGCGCGCGCGGTGCGCATTTCCGGCAAGGTGCTGATCCTGGACGAACCCACCGCCAGCCTAGACGCTGCCGAGGTGCGGATGGTGTTCGACGTGCTGCGGTCCCTGCGCGACCAGGGGATGGCGATCGTCTTCGTGTCGCACTTCCTGGACCAGGTGTTCGATCTGGCCGACCAGGTGACGATCCTGCGCAACGGACGCCGCGTCGCCAGCCAGCCCATCGCCGGGCTGGACCGCATGACCCTGGTCGAACAGATGCTGGGCCGCGCGCTGGAGGATGTTGTGGCCGGCCCCGCCGCGGATGCCGCGCCCGCGGCCCCGATCCTGCGGTTCCAGGGGATGGGCCGGGCCGGCACCATCCAGCCCTTCGACCTGGACATGGGTGCCGGAGAGGTCGTCGGCCTGGCCGGTCTGCTGGGGTCGGGCCGGACCGAGACGGCCGAACTGCTGTTCGGCATCCGCCCCGCCCAGACCGGCACCGCCCGCGACGACGCGGGCCCCATCGACCTGCGCACCCCCCGCGCGGCAATCGCGGCGGGCTTTGGCTTTGCGCCCGAGGACCGCAAGACAGACGGCATCGTGGCCGACCTGTCGATCCGCGAGAACATCATCCTGGGCTTGCAGGCCCGCCGGGGCTGGGCACGACCCATTCCGCGGGCGGAACAGAACCGGCTGGCCGACGATTACATCCGTCAGCTGGACATCCGCACATCCGGTCGCGAGAAGCCCATCGGAGAGCTGTCGGGCGGCAACCAGCAGAAGGCCGTGCTGGCCCGCTGGCTGGCGATGAACCCGCGCTTCCTGATCCTGGACGAGCCCACGCGCGGCATCGACGTGGGCGCGCATGCCCAGATCCTGCGCCTGATCCGCGACCTGACCCGCGGAGGCCTGTCCCTGCTGATCATCAGCAGCGAGCTGGACGAACTGGTCGCGGTGGCCGATCGCGTGATCGTGCTGCGCGACCGCGCCCATGTGGCCCAGCTGACCGGAGGCGCGGTCGGCGCGGATGCGATCATGCGCGCCATCGCCGGGACCGGAGAGGCGGCATGACCCTGATGTCGCGCATCGCCCCCCAGCTGATCGCCCTGGCGGCCCTGGTGGCACTGGTGTCGGTCTTCTATCCCGGCTTCCTGTCCGTCGACGTGCAGAACGACCGCCTGGTCGGCCCGGTCATCGACATCCTGAAGCGCAGCGCACCGGTCGCCTTGCTGGCGGTCGGCATGACGCTGGTCATCGCCACGCGCGGGATCGACCTGTCCGTGGGCACGATCATGGCGATCTGCGGCGCGGCGGCGGCTTGGGCGCTGACCGCGGGGCTTGGCGCGGGGGCGGCGCTGGCCCTGGCGCTTGGCGCGGGGCTGGTGGCGGGGCTGTGGAACGGCGTGCTGGTCGCGGTCGTGGGCATCCAGCCCTTCGTCGCGACGCTGATCCTGATGACGATGGGCCGCGGCGTGGCCCAGCTGATCACCGAAGGCCGCATCATGACCTTCACCGATCCGGGCTTTTCCTGGCTGGGCTCGGGGATGGCCCTGGGCCTGCCGGTGCCGGTCTGGATCTGGCTGGCCACCGCCGCAGCCGCGGCCCTGCTGATGCGCCGCACCGCGCTTGGCCTGCTGGTCGAGGCGGTGGGCATCAACCGCCGCGCGGCCCTGCTGGCAGGTGTGAACGCCACGGTCCTGCTAATCGCCGTCTATGTCGCCAGCGGGTTCTGCGCGGCGCTGGCGGGGATCATCGTGACCGCCGACATTCGCGGCGCCGACGCCAACAACGCCGGCCTGTGGCTGGAGCTGGACGCCATCCTTGCGGTGGTGATCGGCGGCAACTCCCTGCTGGGGGGGCGGTTCTCTATCGCGGCATCGGTGCTGGGGGCGCTGATCATCCAGACCATCAGCGCGGGCATCCTGCTGGCCGGGTTCGCGTCCGAATACAACCTGATCATCAAGGCCGGGCTGGTGCTGGTGATCCTGATCCTGCAATCGCCGCGCATCGCCTCGGAATGGCGGCTGTGGCGCGACAGCCACCGCGCCCAGGGGGACCGCGCATGAACGCCCGTGCCCTGCCGCTCTATGCGACGATCCTGATCTTCGTCGTGGCCTATGCGCTGGCCTACAGCCAGTTCCCGAACATCCTGTCCACCCGGGTGATCGGCAACCTGCTGACCGACAACGCCTATCTTGGCATCGTCGCGGTGGGGATGACGCTGGTCATCCTGTCCGGCGGGATCGACCTGTCGGTCGGCGCGGTGATCGCGTTTTCGGGCGTGTTCATCGCCGTGATGCTGCGCGACACGGGGCTGCATCCGCTGGCGGTCTTTGCGATCCTGCTGGGGCTGACGACCGCCTTCGGGGCGGCGATGGGGTTCCTGATCGACCGGCTGGCCATGCCCGCCTTCATCGTCACGCTGGCCGGGATGTTCCTGGCGCGGGGTGCGGCCTATCTGCTGTCGGTGCAATCCGTGCCCATCACGCACCCGTTCTTTGGCCAACTGCAGGGCGCCTATGTGCTGATGCCGGGCAAGGGGCGGCTGACGCTGATCGGGGTGCTGATGCTGGCGGTCTTTGCCGTCGGCATGGTCATCGCCCACCGCACGCGGTTCGGCACAAGCGTCTATGCCCTGGGCGGCGGCGCGCAGACCGCCCGCCTGATGGGCGTCCCGCAGGGGCGCACGACGGTGCTGGTCTATGGGTTCTCGGGGCTGATGGCGGGGCTCTCGGGGATCGTCTTCGCGGTCTATACCGGGTCGGGCTATTCGCTGGCCACGGTGGGGACCGAACTGACGGCCATCGCCGCGGTGGTGATCGGCGGCACGCTGCTGTCGGGCGGGTCGGGATACATGTTCGGCACGCTGGTCGGCGTGCTGACGATGGGGCTGATCCAGACCTACATCGTCTTCGACGGCACCCTGTCCAGCTGGTGGACCAAGATCGTGATCGGCCTGCTGCTGCTGGTCTTCATCCTGCTGCAGAAGGGTCTGCTGACGCTGTCGGCGCGCCGATAGGAATGGCGCGCGGGTTTTCCCCGCGCGCCCCCAGGGGCGTCAGCCCAGGATGCGGTTCAGCGTGGCTGACGGGCGCATCACCGCGGCGACCTTTTCCGGGTCCGCGTGGTAATAGCCGCCCAGGTCGACCGGACGGCCGCGATCCGCGCGCAGTTCCGCCACGATCTGCTCCTCCAGTTCGGTCAGGTCGCGGGCGATGGGGCGGAACTCCTCGGCCAGGTCGGGGTCGGAATTCTGCTGCGCCAGCGCCTGCGCCCAGTACATCGCGAAATAGTAGTGGCTGTCGCGGTTGTCCGGGTCGCCCGCCTTGCGGCCGGGAGAACGTTCGTGGTCCAGCACGCCCTGGGTCGCGGCCTCGACCGCGGCGGCCAGGGTGCGGGCCTTTTCGTTGCCCGTGGCTTCGGCCAGGAAGTTCAGGCTTTCGCCAAGGGCACAGAATTCACCCAGGCTGTCCCACCGCAGGTGGTTCTCCTCGGCCAGCTGCTGGACGTGCTTGGGGGCGGACCCGCCAGCGCCCGTCTCGAACATGCCGCCGCCCTGCATCAGCTTGACGATCGACAGCATCTTGGCCGAGGTGCCCAGCTCCAGGATCGGGAACAGGTCGGTCAGGTAATCGCGCAGCACGTTGCCGGTGACCGCGATGATGTCCTGGCCTGCACGGATGGTCTCGAAGGACAGGCGCGTGGCCTCGCGCGGGGCCAGAACCTGGAAGCGGTCGGTGACGCCCGCCGCATCCAGCATCGGTTCGACATAGGCCAGCAGTTCGCGGTCATGGGCGCGGTCCCGGTCCAGCCAGAACACCGCCTTGCAGCCCTCCAGGCGCTGGCGGTCGATGGCCAGGCGCACCCAGTCCTCGATCGCGGCCTGGCGGGTGGAACACAGGCGCCAGATGTCGCCCGTATCGACCGCGTGGCGGTTCAGCTCGTCGCCGTTGGCGGCGGTGACGGTCACGGTGCCGGCATGCGGGATCTCGAACGTGGTCGGGTGCGAGCCGTATTCCTCGGCCTTCTGGGCCATCAGGCCGACGTTCTGGACGGTGCCCGCGGTGCGCGGGTCCAGCGCGCCGGTTTCCTTGAAATAGCGGACGCTCTCGTCATAGACGTCGGCATAGGACGTGTCGGGGATCACGCAGTTGGTGTCGGCCTCGGCCCCGTCGGGGCCCCAGCCCTTGCCGCCGGCCCGCAGCAGCGCCGGGATCGACGCGTCGATGATCACGTCGGACGGCACGTGCAGGTTCGTGATGCCCTTGTCCGAGTTCACCATGTACAGCGGCGGGCGCTGCGCCATGATCGCGTCGATCTCGGCGCGGATCGCATCGCCCTCGGGCATCTGCGCCACGCGGGCCAGCACGGTGCCCAGGCCGCCATTGGGGTCCGCNCCCGCCGCGGCCAGCGCCGCGCCGTGACGTTCGAACACCGGCGCCAGCCAAGCGCGCACGACATGGCCGAAGATGATCGGGTCCGAGACCTTCATCATCGTGGCCTTCAGGTGGACCGAGAACAGCGTGCCTTCGGCCTGCGTCGCCTCGATCTCGGACTGCAGAAAGCGGGTCAGCTCGGCCACGGACAGGAAGCTGGCATCGACCACGGTGCCCGCGGGCAGGTCGGGGCCGTCCTTCAGCACGGTCACCTGGCCGTTCGCGCCGGTCAGCTGGATGCGCACGCGCCCGGCCTGTTCGGCCGTCAGCGTCACCGACGTCTCGTTGCGGCGGAAATCGCCTGCGGGCATCGACGACACGCGGGTCTTGCTGTCGGGGGACCACTTGCCCATCGAATGGGGATGCGCCTTGGCATAGTTCTTGACCGCCCGCGCGGCGCGCCGGTCCGAATTGCCCTCGCGCAGGACGGGGTTCACGGCCGATCCCTTCAGCGCGTCGTACCGGGCGCGGATCTCGGCCTGGGCGTCGTCCTGCGGATCGACCGGATAGTCGGGCAGGTCATAGCCCTGCGCCTGCAACTCCTTGATCGCGCCCACCAGCTGCGGCACCGAGGCCGAGATGTTGGGCAGCTTGATGACGTTGGCGGCAGGCGTCTTGACCCATGCGCCCAGGCCCGCCAGATCGTCCGACTGCGCCTGTTCCGGGGTCAGCCGTTCGGGAAACGCCGCGATGATGCGCCCCGCCAGAGAGATGTCGCGCGTCGCGACCGTGATTCCGGCCGCATCCGCAAAGCGGCGGATGATCGGCAGCAGCGATGCCGACGCCAGCTCGGGCGCCTCGTCCACCTTGGTATAGATGATCTGGGGTGTGTCGTTTTCGGCCATGGTCTGTTGATCCTCGTTCTTATGCGCGGGATTGTGCGTCGCGTCGGGGGGAAATGTCCACCATCTGACCCGCTATTCCGGGGGGATCGCGGGGCCCTTGGGGTCGATCAGCTGTTTCTGGACCGCCCTTAGGTGATGATGCATCGCCTCAGCCGCGCCCGGCAGGTCGCGTTGGGCGATCGCCGCTGCGATCCGGTCGTGTTCGGCAAAGGAATGGTGGTCGTCCGGCGGCCGTTGCCGCCCCGACCGCAGCGCCCCCCACACCACTGCCCGCCGCACCGCGTTCAGCGCATCGAACAACGCCAGCAGCAGCCGGTTGCCGGTGGCCTGCGCGATCAGACGGTGGAACTCGTTGTCGGCGGTCTCGTACTGGCGCCAGGTCTGGGCGCTGCGCGTGCGCAGGATGCAGGCGGCCATCGCCTCGATATGATCCTGTGTGGCGTTCAGCGCGGCCTCGCGCGCCAGCATCGGCTCGATCATCAGGCGGGCGCGCATGACCTCGGCGGGATTGGTCACGCGGTCGATCTCGGACAGGCTCATCACCTCGACGCGGCGCGACCCGATGAAAGTGCCCTTGCCGACATGCCGCCAGACCTGGCCCTCGGCCTCCAACGTGGCCAGCGCCTTGCGCAATTCCCCGCGCGAGACGCCCAGGATCTCGGAAAGGTCGCGTTCCGGGGGCAGGCGGGTGCCGGGCGCAAAATCATGGCGCATCAGCCAGGCGCGCAGCTGCACCAGCGTCGCCTGCCGCGAACCGCCGTCGTCGTCATGGGCCGGATATCCGGGCAGGGGGTCAGGGTTGCCGCGCAAGATCACCATCCGTAACCAATTTGTCAGTATGGCTAGAATAATCCTAGATTGGTTTGGGGTCAATCATGCATAATACTTATGTTTTACGGTATAAATACTCTGAACTGTGCTGTTGACCAATTAACCAATCAGGTGCCATGATCAAACCAATCGAGGTGCGCTTGGGATTCGCGCCGACATTGCCGCTTTGGGAGGAGCGCCGAGATGAGGGGAATGAGGACACTGACAGGGCCGCTTGCGGCATGGGTTGCGGGCGGCGCGATGGCGGCGGCCCTGGCCACGGGGGCAGCGGCGCAGACGCCGATGCGTGTCGCCATGGGCGACATCGCATCCGTCGAGACCCTGGGCCTGCTGATCGCGATGGAGCGCACTAAGGAACGCGGCGTGCCCATGGACATCACGTTCTTCAACTCCGAGGACGTGGCAACGCAGGCCGTCGTGGGCGGGCAGGCCGACATCGGCGTCGGCGCCCCCTATGCGTTTATCCAGAACTCCAAGGCGCCGATCCGCATGTTCTATCGGATGAGCACGCTGCAGTTCTTTCCGGTGGTGAACACCGAATTCTACTCTACTTGGGAGGATCTGGACGGACAGGAGGTCACCGTCCACTCCCGCGGCTCTGGCACCGAGGCATTGATGCGCCTGATGGAGACGCAGCACGGCATCGAATATTCCGCCGTCAGCTATGTCCCTGGATCCGAGGTGCGCGCCGGCGCCATGCTGCAGGGCGCGGTCAAGGCCACGATCGTCGACAGTTCGGGCTTTCGCCTGCTGACCGAACAGGGCGGTGGCAAATTCGAGCGTCTGCCGCTGGACGGCGTCAACGCCACCGACGAGGCGCTGTACGGCAACGAGGCCTTCCTGAACGAGCGCGAGGCCGACATGGCCGTCTTTGTCGAGGAACTGCTGCGCAC
The DNA here is from genome assembly GCF_024105395.1 of Paracoccus sp. 08. Taxonomy (NCBI): domain Bacteria; kingdom Pseudomonadati; phylum Pseudomonadota; class Alphaproteobacteria; order Rhodobacterales; family Paracoccaceae; genus Paracoccus; species Paracoccus sp. 08. The sequence continues at coordinate 56,511 of NZ_WEKR01000064.1, forward strand.
CTGGACCGAGATCAACGACAATCCGGCAGTCGTGGCCGACCTGCGCACCCAGTACGACCTGCTGCCCGACCTGCCCGACCAGGCGGTGGCCGAGATCACCCCTTATTTCCAAGGCGCGGTGGATGACGGCATGCTGCCCACGGCGGGCGGCGCCCCGCAGGACGTCATTGACGACCTGACGTTCCTGGCCGCCGCGGGCCAGGTCCAGGCGCCAGAGGCCGATCTGGACACCGCACAGTACTGGGATTTCGACCTGCTGGCGGCCGCCCGGGACTGATGGCCCGGCCATGGGCGGCATCCCCGCGGGGGCGCCGCCACTCCCTGATCCGCGATCCGGCGGGCAGGGGACGCATCCCGCCTTGGGGGACCTGCATCCATGACATCCGCCAACATCACCGCACAGCGACCGCCGCTCCCGTCGGGCCCGGGCCCGCGCCTGTGGCAGTCGGGCCTGCACTGGAAGATCCTTTCGGTCGCCATCTTTGCCCTGATCTGGGAATTCGCTGCCAGGTCCGGCTTCAATTTTGCCTTTCCCACCTTCACCGCGACCATGGCCGCCCTGTGGTCGATGATTGCCGACGGATCCATGGGGGCTGCCTATCTACGCACGATGGAGCCCCTGGTGATCGGGCTGGTCATTTCGCTGACAGTGGGGATCAGCGCAGGCGTCGCGATGGGGCTGCGCCAGACCGTCGAATGGATCACGCTGCCCGTGTTCATCGTCATGCAGGCCGCACCCATGGCGGCGCTGATCCCGCTGGTCACCTTCGTCTATGGCATCGGGCTGACATCCAAGGTGCTGGCGGTGGTCATGCTGTCGATGCCGGTCATCGCCATGAACAGCTACAAGGCAGTGCGCAACGTGCCGCCGTCGATGGTCGCGATGTGCGCGTCCTTTACCGGCAGCCGGACCCAGCAGGTCACCCAGATCATTCTGCCCGCCGCCAGCCCGATGATGTTCGCGGGCCTGCGCCTTGGCGTGGCCGAAGGGTTTTCGGGCGCGGTGCTGGCCGAACTGCTGATCACCCCCACGGGCATCGGCGACCTGATCACGTTCCACCGGTCGGTCGCGAACTTTGCCCACATGTACGCCACGATCGTGTCGATCGTGCTGTTCGCCATCCTTGCCGTCAGCTCGCTTCAGTGGGTCGAGGCCAAACTGTTCCGTCCCGAAAGAAGGGGGTCATGATGCAGCAATACGCGATGCCAACCAATGCCACCCGCGTCACCCAAGGCGCCGTGCGCGACCCTATCGTCGAAATCCGGGGAATCTCCAAGACCTACGGCGCGGTGACCGCGCTGCAGAACATCGATCTGTCCTTTGAACGCGGCCACCTGACCAGCCTGCTGGGCCCGTCGGGCTGCGGCAAGACCACGCTGCTCAAGATCGTGGCGGGGCTGCTGCAGCCGACATCGGGACAGATCCTGGTCAATGGCAGGCCTGTCACCGGGCCGGGGCGCGAACGGGCTTTCGTGTTCCAGGATTTCGCCCTGATGCCGTGGGCCAGTGTGCTGGAGAACGCGGCCTTCGGGCTGAAGATGCAGGGCGTGGGCCGTCGTGACCGCGAGGAGCGCGCCCGCCACTATGTCGCCGAGGTCGGCCTGTCGGGGTTCGAGGCCAAGTACCCGCACGAGCTTTCGGGTGGCATGCGCCAGCGGGTGGGCCTGGCCCGCGCCCTGGCCGTCGATGCCGACATCCTGCTGATGGACGAGCCGTTCTCGGCCGTGGACGAACAGACCCGGCGCAAGTTCCAAGAGGACCTGATGCGCCTGCGCGAGGTCGAGAACAAGACCTTCCTGTTCGTGACCCATTCGATCGAGGAGGCGGTCTATGTCTCGGACCGCATCGTGATGCTGTCGCCGCGCCCCGGCCGCATATCCGAGATCATCGACCCGCAGATCCGCGCCGGCATCACCCCTGACGAGCTGCGCCGCGACGAGGCCTATTTGGACACGGTCGAACGCATCTGGACCAGCATCAAGCAATACGTGGAGTAGGGCGATGACCATTCACGGATATCACGTCCCCAAGATGGCATCGCTGCTGATCTGGGTGATCCTGTGGGAGATCGTCGGCCGGTTCGACCTTGTCCTGTTGTTCCCGCCCTTTTCCGAGGTGCTGGCCGCGATGACCGAGGTCGTGACCTCGCGCAGCTTCGGAGAGGCGATGCGCATCACGCTGCTGTCCTATTTCGCGGGCATTGCGCTGGCGCTGGTCGTGGGCATTCCCTTTGGGTTCCTTATGGGTCTGGTCCCCGCGGCCGACCGGATGCTGAACATGTGGGTTAACACCTTCCTGTCCGCGCCCCTGTCGGCGCTGGTTCCGGTGTTCATGATCCTGTTCGGTTTGGGTACGCCCACGGTCATCGTGACCGTGTTCATGTTCGCGGTATGGATCATCGTTCTGGACACCCGCGCGGGCGTTCGCCACATCACCCCGTCCCTGATGGAGATGGCCGACAGCTTTCAGGCCACCCGGTTCGAGCGGACCCGCATGATGGTGCTGTCGGCCCTGCCCGAAATCCTGGCCGGGGTCCGCCTTGGCATGGTGCGCGGCGTCAAGGGCGTCGTCATCGGGCAGCTGCTGGTATCGATCATCGGGGTGGGGGCGCTGTTCTCTCTGTACCAGCAGAATTTCCTGATGGCCCATTTCTGGGCGCTGGTCGTCATCCTCTTCACCTGCGCGCTGACCCTTGCCGAAGTCGTCGCGCGCCTTGAAAAACGTGTTCAATACTACGCAGGAGTCAGACACTGATGCCCAACGATCTTTACCAGCCGACCGATTACGTGATCGCCCCCTCGCCCCCCGCGACCCTGCCGGTCGAGGGCAGCGATCAGCACTTTCCCGTCAATCGCGTGTTCTGCATCGGCCGCAACTATGCCGCCCACGCGGTCGAGATGGGCCACGACCCCGACCGGGAGCCGCCGTTCTTCTTCTTCAAGAGCCCGTCCAACCTGACGTCGGACGGCACCTTCCCCTATCCGACCCTGACATCCGACGTGCACCACGAGGTCGAACTGGTCGTGGCCCTGTCCACCGGCGGCCGCGAAATCGCGGCCGACCGGGCGCTGGATCATGTCTGGGGCTATGGGGTCGGCCTGGACATGACCCGCCGCGACCTGCAGGGCGAGGCCAAGAAGATGGGCCGCCCGTGGGAGGTCGGCAAAAGCTTTGAGAAGTCCGGCCCCTGCGGCCCGCTGGTGCCGGCATCGCGGATCGGCCATCCTGATGCGGGCGCCGTGACGCTGGACGTGAACGGGGAACGCCGCCAGACCGGCGATCTGAACCAGATGATCTGGAAGATCCCCGAGATGATCGCCGAACTGTCGCGCTATTTCGACCTGCAGCCGGGCGACGTGATCATGACGGGCACCCCGTCGGGCGTGGGCGCGGTCACCCGCGGTGACGTGATGGACGCGCGGATCGAGGGCGTCGGCGCGATCCGTGTCACGGTGGTCTGACGAAAGGCGCCGCCCCCGCGCGGGGCGGCGCGGCCTTACATGTTGTCGAAGATCTCGTCGATGCCCAGGGTGATGGCCAGCACGAAGGACGCGACCTTCAGGACGGTCTTGTAGGGCAGGTAATGCGCGCGGGCATAGACGTACTGGCCGCTGCGCGCGACCAAGCGGCTGATCTCCAGCCAGGCGCGATAGGGCAGGACGGTCAGATAGCGCGTTGCGGGATATTTCGACGCCCGCAGGTTCATCTGGATCTGCGAGGCCGGTTCGTCGCGCTGGTCGACGGGCGGCGGGTCGACGAAGACCGCGCGCAGCCCGGCCAGGTATTCCAGGTCGAAGGCGATGTCATAGGACAGGCGCATCGGCATCAGCCGTCCCGTGATCCACCGGGCCGCGGCGCGGTTGATGACATAGGCGCCGGCGCCCTTTTCGCGCGTGAAGGCCTTGGCTAGGCGGCGCCCGCCTGGCAGGTCGCGAAAGCCGAACTTGCGCCCGGTGTTCATCGTGCTCAGCCGCAGGATGTCCCAGCTGTCGTCCTCGGCCATGGCGGCGCGCAGGATTGCGGTGAAATCGGACGGAAAGGCCACGTCGTCCTCAAGGATCAGCGCATGCGTGTCCTGGCTGTCCAGCAGCCGCTGCGCGCAGGCGACATGGCTGAGATAGCAGCCGACCTCGGCCGGGATCACCCGGCGGCCGTGCAGATAGCGATAGCCCCAGGCATCGAAGGCCGGATGCGGAAAGCTGAGCGTCGACCCGTCCACCGCCGGAACCCGTCCGAAGGGCAGGCCCACGGCATCGCATTTCGCGGTCATCCGCGCCAGCCGGTCGACGGCCCGGTCAAGATTGATCAGATAGACCGACAATCCCGCGGGCAGTGCTTGATTCGACATCGGTATTCTCAATTCGATGGCAGACCGTTCCCGCATGTCGGCTGCGGGTCGATCCGTCAAGACGGATCGTCGGGATCGGGGGATTGGCGCATGTCGCGGCGGCGGAAATCGGCGGGGCGGATGCCGTGGCGCGTCAGCTTGTCATAGAAGGTCTTGCGCGGCACGTTCAGCGCGGCCATCGCGCCGGTGGCATTGCCCTGCGCCTCGCGCAGCGCGTCGCGGATCAGGCCGGCCTCGTAGGCCGCGACCAGGTCCGACAGGGGTGGTCGGTCGGGACCGTCACCCGCGGGGCCGATGGGCGACAGGCCCAGTACGTGACCTTCGGCAAAGGCCTGCAATTCGCGCAGGTTGCCGGGCCAGCCATGCGCCGCCAGCCGCGCCAGAACCAGGTCCGTCAGCGGCGGCACCTGCCGCGACAGCCGGTCCGCCGCGGCCTGCAGGAAATGCCGGAACAGCGCCGGGATGTCGTCGCGCCGCGCCGACAGGGGCGGCACCGACAGGCGGGCACGGGCCAGCCGGAAATACAGGCCCGGATGCATCCGCCCCTGCGGATCGTCCTGGGCCGTGGCCAGCAGCTGCAACGCCAGCGGGCGCGGGGCGGCGGCCCCCGCGGGCCAGTATTCGCCCGCCTCGACCAGGCTCAGCAGGCGGGCCTGCAGGTGCGGGGGCAGGGCGGGCGCGTCCTCCAGGCACAGCACGCCGCGATGGGCCTGCTCCAGAAGGCCGGGGCGGCGCGGACCGCGCGGGGTCTCGGTTCCCGACAGCAATGCGTCGAACCCGGCCTCGTCCACGGTGGCGCAGTCCAGCACCACCATCCCGCGGCCCCGTCGCGGCCCAAGGCGGTGGATGGCACGCGCCACCAGCGACTTGCCGGACCCGGACGGGCCGGTGATCAGGGCGTCGCTCTCTGCCTCGGCCACGCGGTCCAGGCCGTCGCGCAGGTGGATCATCGCCGCGCTGTCCCCCATCAGCGGCGGCGCGACGCGGGCGGCGTCCTGACCCGCGCGCCGCACCAGGCGGCGGTTCTCCAGCACCAGCGCCCGCGCCGAGAGCGCCCGGTGGCAGGAGGCGGCCAGCCGGTCCGCGCCAACGGGCTTGGTCAGAAAATCATAGGCCCCCTGCTGCAGCGCCGCGACCGCCATCGCCACGTCGCCATGCCCGGTCAGCAAGATCACCGGCAGGTCGGGGTCCATCCCGCGCAGATGCGAAAACAGCTGCAGCCCGTCCATGCCGGGCATCCGCACGTCCGACAGCACGATGCCCGCATAATCCGCGTCCAGCCCGGCAAGGGCCGAACGGGCATCGGAAAAGGCCTCGACCGCGATCCCGGCCAGCGTCAGCGTCTGCTCCAGCACCGCACGCAGGTCTGCGTCATCGTCGATCAGGCGGACGGTCCCGGTCATGCGGCACGCGGCAGGGTCAGGCGGAACGCGGCCCCCTGGCCCGGTTCCGGGGGCAGGGCGTCCAGCTCGCCGCCGAAGTCGCGGGCGATGTCGCGCGAGATGACCAGCCCCAGCCCCAGCCCCTGCGGCTTGTCCGTGGCGAAGGGCGTGAAGAGCTGCGCGGCCATCGCCGGGGCCAGGCCCGGACCGTTGTCGCGGATGGTCAGCGCCACCCGGTCGGCCTCGGCCCGCACGGTGATGGCGATGCGGGGGTCGGGGCGGCCCTCCTGCGCGTCATGGGCGTTGGTCAGCAGGTTGACCAGGATCTGCTCCAGCCGCACGGCCTCGGCCCGCACGGCCAGGCCCGGGGGCAGGTCGGGCAGGTCGAAGGCCATCGCGCTGGTCCGCCGCCGGCTGGCCGTCAGCATCAGCGAGGCCTGGATCGCGTCCTCCAGCGCCACCGCCCCGACCGCCCCCGTGGCCTTGCGCGAGAAGTTGCGCAGTTCGGCGGTGATCTGGCCGATCCGGTCGGTCATGCCGATGATGCGGTCCAGGTTCGCGGCCACCGGCGCGGGGTCGCGGTCCAGCAGCGCGCGGCCGTTCTCCGCCAGTAGGCGGATCGTGGCCAGGGGCTGGTTCACCTCATGGGCGAAACCGGCGCTGACCTGGCCCAGGGTGGCCAGCTTGTTGGCCTGCACCAGATCGGACTGCATCTGCACCAGGCGCTGTTCGGCGGCGCGCCGCTCGCGCATCTCCTCGGAGAGGTCGCGGCAGCCGCCAGTCGGTGCCGCGCACCGCGGCCCGTGCCTCCAGGCTAGCGCGCGCCTCGGGCAGGGGACCGAAGCGCAGGGCGGGCTGCCCCGACAGCACCACGCGCCCCTCGGCATCCAGCACATGGGTCGCGCCGCTGTCGCGCGCCCATGCGGCCTCCAGCGCGTCGAACTCGACCTTGACCACCACCACGCCCAGCACCGCGCCCCCGGCGCGCACGTCATGCGCCAGATAGAGGCCGGGCCGCCCGCTGACCGTGCCGAGCGCGTATTCCTGCCCCGTGCCCTGCGCCATGGCCTGCCGGAAATAGGCGCGGAACCCATAGTCGTGGCCGATGAAGCTGGCGGGCTGGTCCCAGTTCGACGCCGCCACCGCCCGTCCGTCGCGGTTCAGCAGATAGATCACGTCGCTCTGCGTCTCGGCCCGCAGCAGGTCCATCTTGGCCGAGACCGCGTTGCCGCGATCCGCCCCGCCCTGCGCCAGCAGGTCGATGACCTGCGCATCGACCGCCAGCACGGTCGCCACCGCGCGCTGCCGGTCCAGGATGCTGTCCAGCGTCAGCGCGGCGCTTTCGGCGGCGATCTGGGCATCCTGGTCCAGCCGTGCCAGCATGCGGTCCTGGGTGACCCGCCCCGCGCCCCAGGGCAGCGCGATCAGCGCCAGCACCAGCAGCCACAGGGCCGGATGGAGAAGCCGGCGCGATTCGCGGGGCAGGGCGATCTCGGCCATGGCCGTCTCCGGGGTTGTTTCGGTTTCCACACTAGCATGGCGGGACTGTGCGGAAAACCACACGGTTCTGAGGGCAGGTCGGCCATAGAAAGCCATGAAATCAACGCATTGCTGCCATGCGCGCGGAAAACGGGCAGCGCTGCCCGATGCGCTATCCTGCGTCACATCACCGTCACATGCCGGTCGGAGGAGACCCGATGCAGTTGAACGCCCCCGCGCATCCCGTTGCGCATGCCCCGAAGCCCTTCTACGCCCATCTCTATGTCCAGGTGATCTGCGCCATCATCGCCGGGGCGCTGATCGGGCATTTCTACCCCCAGACCGGCGAGGCGCTGAAGCCCCTGGGCGACGCCTTCATCAAGCTGGTCAAGATGATCATCGCGCCGGTCATCTTCCTGACCATCGTCACCGGCCTGGCCGGGATGGGCACGCTGCGCGGCGTGGGATCGGTCGTGGGCAAGGCCTTCGCCTATTTCCTGACCTTCTCGACGCTGGCGCTGATCGTGGGCCTGATCGTGGCGAACGTCATCCAGCCGGGCCGCGGCATGAACATCGACCCCTCCACCCTGGATGCCAGCACCGTCACCGGCTATGCCGAGAAGGCGCATGAGACCAGCCTGGTGGGCTTCGTCATGGACATCATCCCGACCACGCTGGTCTCGGCCTTCGTGGAGGGCAACATCCTGCAGGTGCTGTTCGTGGCGATCCTGTTCGGCCTCGGCATGATCATGGTCGGCGACCGCGCCAAGCCGGTCCTGTCGGTGATGGAATCGGCCAGCTTCGCGATCTTCCGCGTGGTCGACATCCTGATGAAGGCCGCCCCCATCGGCGCCTTCGGGGCCTTCGCCTTCACCATCGGCAAGTACGGCATCGGCTCGGTCATGAACCTGGCGGCGCTGGTGGGCACGTTCTACCTGACCTCGGCGCTGTTCGTCGTCGTGATCCTGGGCACGGTCTGCATGGTCAACGGCTTCTCCATCTTCCGGCTGATCTCCTATCTCAAGGCCGAGATCCTGCTGGTCCTGGGCACCTCGTCGTCGGAATCGGCGCTGCCCTCGCTGATGGAGAAGATGCAGAAGGCCGGCTGCGCCCGTCCCGTCGTGGGCCTCGTCGTGCCGACCGGCTACAGCTTCAACCTGGACGGCACCAACATCTACATGACGCTGGCCGCGCTGTTCATCGCCCAGGCCACGAACACCGACCTGTCGCTGCAGCAACAGGTCCTGCTGCTGCTGGTCGCGATGCTGTCGTCGAAGGGTGCCGCGGGCGTCACCGGAGCGGGCTTCATCACGCTGGCTGCGACACTGTCGGTCGTCCCGACCGTGCCGGTCGCGGGCATGGCGCTGATCCTGGGCGTGGACCGCTTCATGTCGGAATGCCGCTCGGTCACGAACTTCATCGGCAACGCGGTCGCCACTGTGGTGGTCAGCCACTGGCAAGGCGCGCTGGACCGCGACCAGTTCGACGCCGCCCTGGCGGGTCGGCCCGTCGGACAGGCTCGTCCCGTGGGCGACCTGGTTCCTGCCCCCGCCGGCCTGCAGTTGGGCGAACGCAGCGCAGACTGATCAAGCCTCGGGGGGCGCTGCAATCCGGCGCCCCCGTTTTTACGAACCGCTGCGCCCGTCACCAAAAATTCCTATGCGCCGCGCAGGATGACTGTGGACCAGATACAGTCGCGCAACGGTTGCGCGCGGGTCGGATCGGTGCTGCGGGCGCCGGTCCGACCTTGCGGCATCGTGATCCGTGCAGGCGGTCCCCGATCGCTTTGAATGCATGACCCGACCTTTTGACGGCATCTGTAAGCCGGCGGGAGGGTCCCAATATTATCACGTATTTTCAATAATATGAATGCGGCTATTGAACCATGTTCAAGCCGCCCTGCGCTGTCACCGAGCCGGAAATCCCCCTGCCGGTAAACGCCTTGCCCGGATGCGCACCGCGCTGTTAGAAGTTGACGGTCCCCTTTGTCGGGGCGCGCATGGAGGGCCGCCAGTGAAAAGACGTTCCGTATTGATGCTTGGCGCCGCCTTCGGACTGCAGGCCGCGATCGGGATGCCACTGACCGCGCGGGCCGCGACACGCACCGAACCGGGGGGCATTGCGGTGGGGCTGTCGGGTATTTCTGACTGGGGGGCCTCTCAGCCATTCATCGACGTGATGCGTCAAAGCCGTGAATGGATGGGCCGGTCCGAGGCCGAGTTCGTGTCCCATACCAACGCCCAGCTGCGCGAGGGCGGGCATCTGGATGCCGACGGCTGGCCTATCAGCATCCCCGACGGCTCGACTGCCGTGGGCACGATCATCCTGTGCGACCTGTCCGCCGACGATATCAGTGTGAACGGCCATTACCGGATGACCTGGGACGGAACCGGCGACGTGCGCATCAACGGGACCGGCACCAACGTGACCACCGGGCCGGGATGGGCCGAGTTCGACTATGTCGCGTCGGACACGGGGATCGTGGCGATCGACATCGTCAGGCAGGATCCGACCGATCCTGTAAAAAACTTTCGGTGCATTCATCAGGCGCTCCAGGCGGACTATAACGCAGGCAAGATCTTTCGCCCCGAATGGCTGGCGCTGATCGGCGGGTTCCGGGCGATCCGCTTCATGGACTGGATGGCCACGAATGACAGCACGCTGTCCGAATGGGACGACCGGCCGCGCCTGACCTCGGCCACCTGGACCCTGGGCGTGCCGATCGAGGTGATGGTAGCGCTGGCCAATCAGCTGGGCATCGATCCGTGGTTCTGCTTTCCGCATCTGGCGACCGACGACCACATCACCCGCTTTGCCATGCTGGTCCGGGACAGCCTGGATCCGGGCCTGACCGCCTGGTACGAATTCTCGAACGAGGTGTGGAATTTCCAGTTCGGCCAGACCCAGTGGGCCCTGCAGCAGGCCGAGGCGCAATGGCCCGGCCAGGGCGATGGCTGGATGCAGTATTACGGTGGCCGTGCGGCTGAAATGGCGGTGCTGCTGGACGCGGTCTATGCTGATGCGCCCGACCGCCTGCGCAAGGTCATCACCGCCCATACCGCCTGGATCGACCTGAACCATGCCATGCTGGATGCGCCCTTGTGGGTGGCGGATGGTCCGGACCGCCGGGCGCCCAAGACCCATTTCGACGCCTATGCGGTGACGGGCTACTTTGACGGTGGCATCGGGCATCCTGCAAGCCTGCCGCTGATCCGGTCTTGGCGCGACATGGGGGATGCGCGGGCGTTCGACTTGATGGCGGAACAGTTGGCCGACGGGCGCCATATTGCGGGTGAAGAGGGCGGCACTACCATCGCCACGCTGGAGGAGGTCTGGGCCGCCCAGCATGCCATCGCCCAGGAGGCAGGCCTGTCCCTGGTCATGTACGAGGGCGGCAGCCACATCGTCCCCGACCGGGCCGCCATCGACGGCGATCCCGAGCTGTTCGATTTCATCGAGCGGTTCCACTATTCGAATCAGATGGGCGCGCTCTACCGGCGCGCCATCGACGGCTTTGGCGCGGCGGGCGGGGCGTTCTTCAACGCTTTCGTTGAGGTATACGGCCCTAGCCGTTACGGCTTCTGGGGCGCGCGGCGCCATGTCGGCGACGACAATCCGCGCTGGCGCGCCATCGCCGACAGCCGCGCCTGACGCCGTCGTCGCCGCACGCGGCGGCCGGNCCTGGGTCAGCCCGAACTGCCGGGCTGTGTCGTGACCGCCTGTTGCCGCGCCAGGAAATGGTCGCGCAGCGCCTGCAGCCGTTCGGGGGTCCATCCGGGCGGGTCGGTGATCGCCAGCCAGGGGTCGATGTGATCGACATGGGCATAGACATGGCCATGCCCGATCGGCACCTCCAGCGCGATCGCCATGTCGAAGGCCAGCTGCAGCTGGGTGATGATCGGATACCAGCGCAGGTCGGGCGACACTTCGGGTGCGCGGGGGCTGGCCAGCCATTCGGGCGGGCGGATCGCGCTGTCGGACCGGAAGAACACGATGGGATCACTGCCGTATTGCAGGAACACGATCCGCACCTCGCCCCAGGGGCCGCCGTCATGCACCGACTGGCGACCGTCGGTAAAGCGCACGACCTCTCCGGTGGTCAGGTGCGGCAGCCATGCGGGCGATCCGGGGTCGCGTTCGGCGGTCAGCGTCTGCCACAGCTGGCTAACGAAGGGCGGCCCGACCCACAGCGCCCCGTCGATGGGCTGATCCAGCATCTCGTGCAGGCGCAACGACTGCTGAGAGCTGTGCGCGCCCAGGCTGAGACCATAGAGATACAGCCGGGGGCGCGTCTCCTCGGGCAGCTGCTGCCAGCGGCGGTGGACGGCCCCGAACAGGGCGCGCCCGGCCTCGGCCGCCTGTTCGGGCTGCACCAGCAGCGAGATCCAGCTTTGCAGATAGGAATACTGCAACGCCACGGTCGCGACGTCGCCGTGGTTCAGATGCTCCAGCGGCTCGATCGCGGCGGGGTCCATCCAGCCGGTGCCGGTGGGCATGGCGACGACCAGCGTGCTGCGGTCGAACCCGCCCGCGCGTTCCAGTTCGCGCACCGCCAGATCGGCGCGCGCGGTCAGCGTGTCCGCCGCGTTCAGCCCGACATAGACGCGCAGCGGCTGCCGCGCGGGCTTTCCGGTGACGCGGGCGATGGCCTGCGGGTCGGGGGTGGTGGCGACGAAATTGCGCCCCTCGCGCCCCAGATCCTGCCAGGCGACCAGCGATTCGGCGCTGCCTGTCTGCCAGGGCCGGTCGGGGGCGATCTGTTCGGCGGGGATCAGGTCGTCCAGCGCCTGCGCCGACTGGTCGATGCTGGAGACGACGTTGCGCACCAGAACGCCGCTGAAGACCTGATAGGTCACCAGGATCGTCAGCAGCACGCCCAGAACCCGCGCCTGCCGGCGGGGCAGGACCTGCGCGATGCGCGCGCTGACATAACGGCCAAGCGCCACCAGCAGCTTGCCCAGGATCAGCAGGACCGACGCGACCGCAGTGCCAAGCCCCGCCACCACGAAGGGGGCCACGCCCTCGGCCGGGGGCAGGGTCATGGCGGCGCGGATGTCGTTCTGCCATTCCGCGGACCGCAGCAGGAACACGGTCACGATGACCAGCGCCACCGCGCCCATCGCCGGCACCAGCAGGCGCGCCTGGCGGTCGGTCATGCGCGGCAGCTGCAGATAGCGCCACAGCGCGCCGGCCAGCACCGCCACCCCATAGCCCGCGGCAAAGCAGAACCCCGCCAGGATGCCCTGGATCTGGGGGCTGCGCGGGATCAGGCTGGGCGTCAGCGAGCCCGCGACGAACAGCGCGCCGGTGACCAGGCCCACCCCGGACGTGCGCCGGTCCAGCCAGTCCAGAAGCGTCAGCATGGCGGCCGTCATCGGCAGGACCTTTTCATTGCGGCGCGGCGGGGGCCGGGGCGTCTGCCCGCAAAATGTCAAACGCCGCCCGAATGGGCAAGCGCGCCCGGACCTGTCAGCGCGTCATGGCAGCCATGACCGGCGGAACCGGGGTTGCCGCTTGCCCAATCCGGGGGCGCATGCGACGCAGAGGTCATGTGCACCCGAACGCTGCCCCGAACCCCGTGACCAGGCGCCCCAGACTTCGCATCGGAACCCGTCGCCGAAAATCCGGCGCCAACGCCATGGCGGGCCTGATGGGCGCCTTCATGAAGACGGCCACAAAGGCGATGACGCAGGCGGCCACCGCCGCCGTGCAGCCGCCAAAGGCGGCAAAGCCCAAGCCTGCCAAGTCAAAGCCTGCCGCAAAGCCGCGGGCCGCCGCCCCGCGATCGGCGCGGTTCGAGACGGGGACCCATACCTGCGCCCATGGGACGCGCAAGTACCGCGTCTATCTGCCCTCGGCGATCGGGGCGGGGGTGCCGCTGCCACTGCTGGTGATGCTGCATGGCTGCGGCCAGACGCCCGAGGATTTCGCCAAGGGCACCGGGATGAACGCGCTGGCCGAACAGCGGGGCGTGATCGTGGTCTATCCCGCACAGCCGCGCGAGGCGCATGCCAACCGCTGCTGGAACTGGTTCCGCCCCGAGGATCAGGGCCGCGACGGCGGTGAACCCGCCCTGCTGGCCAGCCTGACGCGGGACATGCTGGCGCGCTATGGGGCGGATCCGGCGCGGGTCTATGTCGCGGGCCTGTCGGCGGGCGGGTCGACCGCGATGCTGCTGGCGCATGCCTATCCCGATCTGTTCGCCGCCGTCGGATGCCATTCCGGCCTGCCGCCGGGCGCGGCGGGAGACAAGACCTCGGCCATCATTGCGATGAAGCAGGGCAGCCCCGGCCGCCGCCTTGCCACGCCCGTCCCCACGATCATCTTTCATGGCAGCGACGACCACATCGTGACCCCGCGCAACGGCCGCTTCGTGGCGATCCGCGCGGTCGAGACGTTCCCCGGCCTGCACGCGGTGGAACTGACCCGCACCGTGCCGGGTGGACGGGCCTATGTGCGCACCAGCCACCGGGTGGGGCAGGGCCGGTCCTGGGTCGAACACTGGCTGGTCAAGGGCGCGGGCCATGCCTGGTCGGGCGGTTCGCGTGCGGGTCGGTTCGTCGATCCGGGCGGGCCCGATGCCTCGGCCCAGATGCTGCGGTTCTTCCTGTCCCACAGGACCACGCGCAAGACGCGGGCCGCCCCGCCCACCTGAAAGGCAGGGGCCTGAATGGGATGCCCTGATACCGACGTCGTGCCAGACGCTTAGCCCGCCGGAACAGGTTATGACCGGCTCATTGCACGGCTCCGACGCCTCGCACCGTCGTTTCTGGCCCGTCGCGCGCTATTTTGGTTTCGCAAAGAAGACGGGCGGCACGTTGCCGTGCCGCCCGTCGTAAGATTGGGGATGGCCGTGGCTTATTGGGCCAGTGCCGCGTCATAGCGTTCGGACACGGCACCCCAGTTCACGACATCCCACCAGCTTTCCAGGTATTCGGCCCGGCGGTTGTTGTAGGTCAGATAATAGGCGTGTTCCCACACGTCGTTGCCCAGAAGCGGCGTGCCCTGCGTCTCGGCCACGTCCATCAGCGGGTTGTCCTGGTTCGGGGTCGAGGTGATCTCCAGCTCGTCCTGATCGTTCACGATCAGCCAGACCCAGCCCGATCCGAACTGGCCTGCACCGGCCTCTTGGAATGCGGTGCGGAACTCCTCGTCGGAACCGAATGCCGCCTCGATCGCCTCGGTCAGTTCGGGCGACATCTCTCCGGTCTGGTCGGCCGGGGCCATCGACTCCCAGAAGAACGTGTGGTTCCAGTGACCGCCGGCGTTGTTGCGGACGCGGTCGGGATAGGTGCCGGCATTGGCCACCAGATCCTCCAGCGCGGTGCCGGCGGGGGCGTCGCCCTCGGCGATGGCGGTGTTGAGGTTGGTCACATAGCTCTGGTGGTGCTTGTCGTGATGCAGGCCCATCGTCTCGGCGCTGATGACCGGGTCCAGCGCGTCCGCGGCATAGGGCAGGTCGGGCAGCGAGAACTCTCCCTCGGTCTGGGCAAGGGCTGCGACGGGCGTGGCGCAGATGGCAAGGATCGCAAGGGTCTGTTTCATCGGGTTCTCCTGTTGGTGTCGGGGCACAACCGCAGCATGCGCCCGATGTTCCGTTCCAACGCCGATGTCATGGATGCACACGGTTCCGTGATCGGCACGGGCCGCGGGGGTTGTGGGGCACGCGGTTTCGCCCCACGGTGACGGCGAGATCAGGAAAAGGGGCACATCGGATGATCACCGGGGATGCGACAAGCCAGCTGGAGGCCCTGCGCGCGGGCACCATCGATGCGGTCGGGCTGATGGCGCTGACGCTGGACCGGATCGCGGCGACGAACCCGTCCATCAACGCCGTCGTCGCGCTGCGCGACCGCGACACCCTGCTGGCCGAGGCCGCGCAGGCGCCTGCGGGGCCGCTGCAGGGGTTGCCGATGGCGGTCAAGGATCTGGCGGACACGGCGGGGATCGTCACGACCTATGGCTCGCCCGCGTTTCGCGACCACGTGCCGGTGGCGGACAGCCCGATGGTCGCGCGCCTGCGCCGGGCCGGGGCGGTGATCATCGGCAAGACCAACACACCCGAATTCGGGCTGGGGTCGCATAGCTACAACCCGGTCTATGGCGTCACGCGCAACCCCTATGACCTGTCGCGGTCGGCGGGCGGGTCCAGCGGCGGCGCGGGGGCAGCGCTGGCCGCGCGCATGGTGGCGCTGGCGGACGGGTCGGACATGATGGGGTCGCTGCGCAACCCGGCCGGGTGGAACAACGTCTTCGGATTCCGGCCCAGCTATGGCCTGGTCGCGCCGTCCAACCCGGGCGACCTGTTCCTGTCCCAGCTGTCGACCGAGGGCCCGATGGCGCGGTCGATCCGTGACCTGGAGCTGTTGCTGGCGGTCCAGTCCGCCCCCGATCCGATGCATCCGCATTCCAGCGGCCCCTATCGCCCCGCGCCGCTCAAGGGCAGGCTGCGCATCGGCTGGCTGGGCGATTGGGGCGGGGCCTATGCGATGGAGCCGGGCGTGCTGGACCTGTGCGGGGCCGCCGTGCAGGTGCTGGCCGATCTGGGCCATGACGTGGTGCCCATGGCGCCACCCTTTTCGGCCGCCGCCCTGTGGGAGGCCTGGACGACGCTGCGCAGCTGGACCATCGCAGGCAGCCTTGGCCCACTGCTGCACAGCGCCCCGGATCAGGTGAAGCCCGAACTGCGGTGGGAGATCGAGCGCGGCCTGGCCCTGTCCGCCGCCGACCTGCGCCGTGCCAGCACGATCCGGTCGGACTGGTTCCGCCACACGGCAGGGATGGACGTGGACATCCTGGCACTGCCGTCGGCGCAGCTGTTCGCGTTCGACGCGGACTGGACCTGGCCGCGCCAGGTCGCGGGACGGCAGATGGACAGCTATCACCGCTGGATGGAGGTGGTCGTGCCGGCATCGCTGACCGGGTTGCCGGCGCTGTGCGTGCCGGCGGGGTTCGGACCGTCCGGCACGCCGATGGGGCTGCAGCTGATCGGCCATCGCAGGCGCGATGCCTGCGTGCTGAACCTGGGCCGCGCCTACGAGGCCGCGACATCCTGGATCGACCGCCAGCCCATGCCTTGACGGGTCATTCCCGCGTCAGGCTGTCGAAATCCGCGTCCAGCCGGTCCAGCGCCGCATCGACATGGCCGCGCCGGGCGGCGATCCAGCCGGCGTGATCGTCCAGCCGCGCGCGGGCGGTGCCGATCATGCGCGTCATCTCCTGCGGTTGCGGCCCGCCGGAGGTGGCGCGCGCGGCGACGATCGCGGCCGGGTCCAGGGCCTGGCGGAACTGCTCCTGGGTCAGGGGCAGATCGGCCGGGGCGTCGGTGCCTGCGACGGCATCCGCATAGATGCGCTGCGCCTCGGCATAGGGAAAGTCCAGCGGACCCATCCCGTTTTGACGCGCATGTGTCACGATCTCGGAGGCGACGTGATGGCCTTCGCGGAAGGGCAGGCCGTGGTCGCGCATCAGCCGGTCGGCGATCTCCTGCGAGGCGGTCCAGTCGCTGTTCAACTCCTCCAGCGCGCGATCCTGGTCGATGACCAGCGCCTGAAGGACCGCGTCCAGCCGCGACAGGGTGGCGATGCCCGCATCGACCATCGCGGCATTGTCGGCGACATCCTTGGGGTCGGGCATGCCGGGGGTGATGTTGTGCGTCTGCAGGACCGGCCCCATCGCCAGCGCGATGGCCTGCGACGCATCGCTGCGCGTGTTGTTCAGCAGGCCCGGATTGCGCTTTTGCGGCATGGCCGAGGAAACATAGGTGTTCTCTCCGCCCTCCTCCAGCAGCATCCAGGGGCGGGTCTGAGCGTATTGGGTCATGATGTCCTCAACCAGGTTGCCGCTGTGCAGCGCGACCGAGGTGACGATGCCGGCAACCTCGACCGGGTGGTCCATCGACGAGATCTGCGACGCGTCATAGGCGTTCTCGACCAGCGCCGGAAAGCCCAGGTATTCGGCCATCCGCTGGCGGTTCAGCGGCCAGCCGGTGCCGTTCAGGACGGTGGTGCCCATCGCGCTGCGGTCGATGCGGGCATAGGCCTCGCGGATGCGCTGCGCGTCGCGGTCCAGGCCGGCGGCATGGCCCAGCAGGTAATGCCCCAGGCTGTTGGGCTGGGCCGCGACCCCGTTGGTATAGTTCGGCACGATGGTGCCCGCATGGCGTTCGGCCAGGTCGACAATCGTGGTCGTGGTCGCGTGCAGCTGATCGGCCAGCTCCAGCATCTTGTCGCGCAGCATCGCGGCGCGGAAGGTGGCGTGCATGTCCTGGCTGGACCGCCCGGCATGCAGCAGGGTGACCTGCGGACCGCCCGCATCGATCAGCAGCGGCTCGAAGCTGATGACGGTGCGGGGGCGTTCCCCGTCAGGCGCGTCGCCCGCGGCGATCACCTGCGCCAGCGCCTCGGCTATGTCCGGGGCCAGGGCCGGGTCCAACAGCCCCTCCTGGCTGTTGATGACCAGGCTGGCCTTGTTCATCTGGCCCAGCCAGAAGAACTCGTCGCGCGGCGGCGCGCCGGGACCGGCAGGGTCCTGGGCCGCGGCGGCCTGGGCGTGAAACAGCGTGCCCGCCAGCAGGATCGCGGCGATGCGGCGTGTCGGATGACAGGTCATGGTGGTCTCCTCCCCGTGTTCAGGGGGTCAGGATAGGGGCTGTGGACCGCAGGCCAACCCCCGGCCCGCCGCCGCCCGCGCCGCTGGCGGATTGCAGCCTGTGCAAGTTGCCGCAGGGCGGTCCAAGCGTCCTTGCCAAGGCAAACCTATTCTGCAACCTTTCCCAAGCGCGACCTTGGGGAGAGGGTCGCCAGTCATTCACGGAAACGATGAACCGGACCGCCGACCCGGCGGGTGGCCCGTCCACACGCCTGCGGTCCGACACGAGGGAGAGAGAAGACCATGGCTAGACTGTTGACATCGGTGGCGATCTTGGGCGCCACGGCCACCGCCGCGATGGCCCAGGTATCGGATGACGTCGTCAAGATCGGCATCCTGAACGACCAGTCGGGCGTCTATGCCGATTTCGGCGGCACCTATTCCTATCAGGCGGCGCTGATGGCGGTCGAGGATTTCGGCGGCACCGTGCTGGACATGCCGATCGAGGTCGTGACCGCCGATCACCAGAACAAGCCCGACGTCGCATCGAACATCGCGCGGCAGTGGTACGACACCGAACAGGTCGACGCGATCATGGAGCTGACCACCTCGTCCGTGGCGCTGGCCGTGCAGGCGCTGTCGGCCGAGGCCGACAAGATCACCATGACCACCGGTGCCGCCACCACCGAACTGACCGGCGCGCAATGCACCGCGAACGGGTTCCACTGGGCCTATGACACCCACGCGCTGGCCGTGGGCACCGGCGGCGCGCTGGTCGAGCAGGGCGGCGACAGCTGGTTCTTCCTGACCGCCGATTATGCCTTCGGCTATTCGCTGGAGGAGCAGACCGGCGCCTATGTCACCGCCAATGGCGGCGAGGTGCTGGGGTCGGTCCGCCATCCGCTGTCCACCAATGATTTCTCGTCCTTCCTGCTGCAGGCGCAGGCATCGGGGGCCAAGGTCATCGGCCTGGCCAATGCCGGCCTGGACACCCAGAACGCCATCAAGTCCGCGGCCGAGTTCGGCATCGTGCAGGGCGGCCAGCGCCTGGCGGCGCTGCTGTTCACCCTGGCCGAGGTCCACGGCCTGGGCGCCGAGGCCGCGCAGGGCCTGACCCTGACGGAATCCTTCTACTGGAACCGGACCGACGAAAGCCGCGAATTCGCGCAGCGCTTCTTCGAGCGCACGCAGGCGATGCCGAACATGGTCCATGCCGGCACCTATTCGGCCGTCCTGCAATACCTGAAGGCCATCGAGGCCGCCGGCACCGATGAGACCGCCGCCGTGTCCGAACAGCTGCATACGCTGCCGGTCAACGACGTCTTCTCTCAGGGCGGCACGGTGGGCGCGAACGGACGCCTGATCACCGACGTCTATCTGCTGGAGGTCAAGGCACCGGCCGACATCACCACGGACTGGGATTACTTCAACGTCCTGGCGACCATCCCCGGGTCCGAGGCGTTCATCGATCCGGCCGAAAGCGGTTGCGCGCTGGTCGCGGCGAACTAGGGCGCGGACGGACCCATGACAGCAATGCCTGTGCAACAGGACCAGCCGCGGGTGGTGTTATCCGCCCGCGGCCTTGGCAAGGATTTCGCCGGCTTCACCGCCGTCAACGATGTCGACCTGGATGTCGAACACGGCCGCATCCACGCGCTGATCGGCCCGAACGGCGCGGGCAAGACCACCGTCTTCAACCTGTTGACCAAGTTCCTGACGCCCACCCGCGGGTCGATCACGCTGCTGGGCCAGGACATCACCGCCAGAAAGCCCGCCGAGGTGGCGCGGCTTGGCCTGGTGCGGTCGTTCCAGATCTCGGCCGTGTTCCCGCATCTGACGGTGCTGGAGAACCTGCGCGTCGCGCTGCAGCGGCCCAACGGGCTGGCCACCCAGTTCTGGCGGTCGCTGTCGTCGCTGGACCGGCTGAACCCGCGCGCGGACGAGCTGATCGCGCAGCTGGGCCTGACGGAATATCGCGACACCCGCGCGATGGACCTGTCCTATGGCCGCAAGCGCGTGCTGGAGATCGCGACCACGCTGGCCCTGGACCCCAAGGTCCTGCTGCTGGACGAGCCGATGGCCGGGATGGGCCTGGAGGACGTGCGCACCGTCGCCGGCATCATCCGCGACGTGGCCCGCGACCGGGCCGTCCTGATGGTCGAACACAACCTGTCGGTCGTGGCCGACATCTGCGACCGCGTCACCGTGCTGCAGCGCGGAGAGATCCTGGCCAGCGGCGATTACGCCACGGTGTCCACCGATCCCCGCGTGCGCACCGCCTATATGGGAACCGACGCATGAGCGCGCTTCTGAATGTCGCCGGGCTGAACGCCTGGTACGGCGAAAGCCACATCCTGCACGGCGTCGACCTGCACGTGAACGAAGGCGAGATGATCTGCATCCTGGGCCGCAACGGCATGGGCAAGACCACCACGCTGCGGTCGATCATGGGCATCTTGCGCAAGCGCACCGGCAGCATCACCTTTGCCGGCAGCGACATGATGACCATGCCGCTGCACAAGACCGCCCGCGCCGGCCTAGGCTTCGTCCCCGAGGAGCGCGGCATCTTCGCCAGCCTGTCGGTGCAGGAGAACCTGATGCTGCCGCCGGTGGTGGCCAAGGGCGGCATGTCGGTCGACGAGATCTATGCCCTGTTCCCGAACCTGCACGAACGCAGGAACAGCCCCGGCACGAAGCTGTCGGGGGGCGAACAGCAGATGCTGGCCATGGCGCGCATCCTGCGCACCGGTGCGCGTTGCCTGCTGCTGGACGAGCCGACCGAGGGGCTGGCCCCGGTGATCATCCAGAACATCGGCACCGTGCTGGGCGAACTGAAGAAACGCGGCATGACCGTGGTGCTGGTCGAACAGAACTTCCGTTTTGCCAGCAAGGTCGCCGACCGCTTCTATCTGATGGATCACGGCCAGATGACCGCGGAATTCCCGGTGGGCCAGCTGCCCGCCAACATGGACATGCTCAATCGCGAACTGGGGGTCTGACATGACGATGATATTCGGCGTGCCGATGGCTGCCCTGATGGGGCAGCTGCTGATCGGCCTGATCAACGGGTCGTTCTATGCGCTGCTGTCGCTTGGGCTGGCGGTGATCTTCGGCCTGCTGCGGGTGATCAACTTCGCCCATGGCGCGCAATACATGCTGGGCGCGTTCGTGGCCCTGCTGCTGCTGACCTGGACCGGCGTGAACTACTGGATCGCGCTGATCCTGGCGCCGCTGATCGTGGGCACCTTCGGCGCGCTGGTCGAACGGACCATGCTGTCGCGGCTCTACAAGCTGGACCATCTGTATGGCCTGCTGTTCACCTTCGGCCTGGCCCTGACGATCGAGGGGACGTTCCGGTACTTCTTCGGCTCCAGCGGGCAGCCCTATCCGACGCCGCCGGCGCTGGCGGGGGGCGTGAACCTGGGCTTCATGTTCCTGCCGATCTATCGGGGCTGGGTGATCGTGGCGTCGCTGGCGGTCTGCATCGCCGTGTGGCTGCTGATAGAGAAGACCAAGCTGGGATCATACCTGCGCGCGGCCACCGAAAACCCGGTGCTGGTGCAAAGCTTCGGCGTGAACGTGCCGCTGCTGCTGACGCTGACCTATGCGTTGGGCGCGTCGCTGGCGGCATTCGCGGGCGTCTTGGCGGCGCCCATCTATCAGGTGTCGCCGCTGATGGGCACGAACATCATCATCGTCGTGTTCGCCGTGGTCGTGGTCGGCGGCATGGGGTCTATCCTGGGTGCCATCGTCACCGGCTACATGCTGGGCATCGCCGAGGGTCTGACCAAGGTCTTCTACCCCGAGGCATCGAACACCGTGATCTTCGTCATCATGGCGATCGTGCTGATCTTGCGGCCCGCGGGCCTGTTCGGAAAGGACGTGTAAGATGAGCCATTCCGACGCAACCACCCCCGCGGCCCCCGCGACCATCCCGGCAGCCGGCCGCATCAAGGCGGTCATCCTGCTGGCCATGCTGGGGTTCCTGCTGCTGGTGCCCATGTTCCTGTACCCGATCTTCCTGATGAAGATCCTGTGCTTTGCGCTGTTCGCCGCGGGGTTCAACCTGCTGCTGGGCTATACCGGCCTTCTGTCCTTCGGGCATGCGGCCTTCTTCGGCGGCGGGGCCTATTTCACCGCCCATGCGGTCAAGGTCTGGGGCCTGTCGCCCGAACTGGGGATCCTGGTCGGGGTCGCGGGCGCGGCGGGGCTGGGCCTGATCATGGGGCTGATCGCCATCCGCCGTCAGGGCATCTATTTCGCCATGATCACCCTGGCCCTGTCGCAGATGTTCTTCTTCTTCTGCCTGCAGGCCGCCTTCACGAACGGAGAGGACGGCATCCAGTCCGTCCCGCGCGGCACCTTCCTGGGCGTGCTGGACCTGTCGAACCAGATCAACATGTACTACTTCGTGCTGGGCGTGTTCCTGGCCGGGATGCTGGCGATCTGGCGGATCATCAACTCTCCCTTCGGCATGATCCTGAAAAGCATCCGCGAGAACGAGGCGCGGGCCACGTCGCTTGGCTATACCGTGGCGCGCTACAAGCTGGCGGCGTTCGTCATGTCGGCGGCGATCGCCGGTCTGGCGGGCAGCGTGAAAAGCCTGGTGTTCCAGTTCGCGACCCTGACCGATGTCGGCTGGCAGATGTCCGGAGAGGTGATCCTGATGACGCTGCTGGGCGGCATCGGCACGCTGATCGGGCCGGTCATCGGCGCGGGGCTGGTGGTGACGCTGCAGAACTATCTGGCGACCTCGCCGCTGCCGGTGACGGTCATCACCGGGGTCGTCTTCATGGTCTGCGTGCTGCTGTTCCGGCGCGGCCTGGTGGGCGAGTTCTATGCCTCGCGGATCGGCCGCAGCCTGGGGTTCAAGTCCGAAAGCTGAACCAAGGCCCGTCCCGTCCGCGGGGCGGGCTTCTACAGGTGCAGCTGCTCGCCGGTGACGGCGGTCAGCCGAGCGGCGGCCTCGGCCACCGCCGCGCCGATGGCGCCGACCTGGCGCGTTCCGATCCGATGCGCGGGGGCGTTGATCGACAGCCCGGCCACCGCGCGCCCCGCCATGTCCACGATGGGCGCGGCCACGCAGCGCATCCCCGCCATCCGTCCCTGATCGTCGAACGCAAAGCCCTGCCTTCGGATGCGCGCCAGATCGGAGCAGGCCGCGTCGGGCGCAGGCCCCGCATTGATTGCCAGCATCGCCCGCCCGATGCCCGATCCGGTCAGCGACGCGCGCGTTCCGGGTGGAAAGGCCACGCGGATCGGCTGGTCGGATTCGACCTGCGACACGAACAGCACGCCACCATCGCTGAGGATGCCCAAGTTGGCCGTCTCCTGGGTCCGCGCGACCAAGTCCTGCAGGATCGGGCGTGCCCGCGCGATCAGCCCCGACCGCCGCAGGAAGGCCGCCCCAAGGCGAAAGCTGGATGGCCCGACCGACCAGCATTGCGTCGCGGCGCAGCGTTCGACCATGCCGCGCAGGGCCAGGGTCTGCAGGATGCGATGCGTGGCGGATGCGGGCAGCCCCGTGCGCTGCGCGACCTCGCTCAGCGTCAGGCCGGGATGCAGCGACAGCAGGTCCAGCATGTCCAGCGCGCGGTCCAGCGCCTGGACGGTCAGCGGGCGATCGGGTCCGTCGGCACAGGGGCGGCCACGGCGGCGGGTCGGGTCGGCCATTGCGGTCTCTCCTTGATCACCCGGTGTCGGGTCACCTCTTTTGCGTCGCATGCGATGGAAAATCCGTCCAGAAATATTAGTTAATGCCCCGCGGCGTGCGACGCGCCGGGCCATCACCCACCGGACGGACAGGCCGTGGAATATGCAGGCGGATCAACGACAAAACCCGCGGTGGTGCGTTCGTCCCGTGCCGATTATCAATCGTCGCTGTAAAGTCCTTGCCCCGGCCTAGAACAGCGGACGCAGCTCCCGCACCGCGTGGTCGGCGAACATGCGGACCTTGGGGTCCTGCAGACGCCTGTGCGGGGCAAGGCAGCCGAACTGCGCGGGCAGGGGGCGGTTGGCGGGCAGGACCTCGACCAGGCGACCGTCGGCCAGGTCCTGCGTCACCTCGTACAGCGGGCGGTTGGCGACGCCGTGCCCGGCCAGCGCCCAATCGCGCAGCACGTCGCCGTCGTCGGTGTCGAACCGCCCCTGCACCATCATCTTGCGCGGTCCATCCGATGTCTGCAGCGTCCAGTAATATTCCGGGCTGCGGGGATAGCGTAGCAACAGACAGTTGTGACCCGCCAGGTCGTCCGGCCGCAGCGGCGTGCCCGCGGCGTCCAGATAGGCCTGCGACGCGACCAGCACCCGCGGGCATTCCGCGATCTTGCGCCATTTCAATGCGGAATCGGCGGGCTCTCCCAGAAAGAAGGCCAGGTCGATGGCATCCTCGACGATGTTGACGTTGCGGTCGGACAGGCGCAGGCGGATCTCGATCCCCGGATTGTCGGCGCAGAAGGGCGGGATCAGCGGCGCGACCAGCCGCCGTCCCAGGCCCAGGGGCGCGGTCAGGCGGATCACGCCCTGCGGCTTGCCCGAAAAGCTGCCGATCAGGGCCTCGGCCTCGTCCAGGGTCTCGATCACGCGTCGGGCGTGGTCATAGAAGGCGCGGCCGATCTCGGTCGTGGTCAGCTTGCGGGTGGTGCGGTTCAGCAGGCGCAGGCCAAAGCGGTTTTCCAGATCCTTGATCCGGTTCGATGCGACCGCGGGCGACAGGCGCAGATCGCGCCCCCCCGCCGTGATCGAGCCCAGTTCGACCACCCGCACGAAGACCCGCAAGCTTTCAAGATAGGACATCGCCGTTGGCCCGCTTTCAATGGAACGTGGAAAGTCTTCTATGTCGCGGATGATTCCGCAACCGAAACCGTCGCGCTAGCGTGATCCGGGCGGCGGCGCCCCGCGCGCGTTGCGCATTGGGGGTGGCCGTCCGCGACCCGCCTGCTAAGCATTGCCCGTCCGCGTCGCCGACCTTCGGGTCGTTCCGCTGCGGCCGGGCACCCGGACAACAGCCAAGGAATTCCGATGCAGACCCTGACCCGACTCGATCTCGACGACGCCCGCATCCTGATGGCCGGTGCCGAGGCCCATGCCCGGACGATCGGCGTCCCGATGTGCATCGCCATCACCGACGAGGCGGGCCAGCTGATCGCCTTTCAGCGGATGGAGGGCGGCAAGGTCACCTCGACCACCATCGCCATCGACAAGGCCTTCACCGCGGCCGCGGCCAAGAAGGCGACGCACGACTATGGCACGGCCAGCCAGCCCGGCGCGCCGGCCTATGGCATCGCCTCGGCCATCGGCGGGCGGCTGATGGTGGTCGGCGGCGGTCTGCCCGTCATCTGGAACGGAGAGGTCGTGGGCGGCATCGGCGTGTCCTCGGGGACGCCGGCCCAGGACCAGGCGGTGGCGCAGGCCGGGATCGACGACTGGATCGCGCGCCAGGCGAAATGACCGCGTCCCCGCGCGTCCGCTGTGGGGCGCGCGGGGTTGACGCTAGATCTGGACCGCGATGGCGATCCCGCGTTCGACCGCCAGATCGACCGCGGCGGATGCGACTGCCAGGTCCTGCAGTCCCACCCCGGTGCCGTCGAACAGGGTGATCTGGTCGTCGGACACCCGGCCCGGTCGGTCGCCGTTGATCACCGCACCGATCTGGGTGATGTCGTCCGGTGCGATCAGTCCTTGGGCCACGGCGTGCTGGGCCTCTCCGATGGTGACGGACTGGGCGACCTCGTCGGTAAAGACCGACGCCTTGCCCAGCAATGCGGCCTCGACCTCCTGCTTGCCCTTGGTGTCGGTGCCCATGCAGGCCAGATGCGTGCCGGGCCGGACCTGGGCGGCCTGCAGGATGGGCGCGAATGACGAGGTGATGGTGATGATCACGTCCGCCTGCGCGCCCAGCTGATCCAGGTCGACCGCCTGGAACGGGATGCCGCGTTCATCGGCGACCTTGGCCAATCGGTCCAGGTCGGCGGGGTTCAGGTTCCAGCCGACGACCCTGTCGAAGTCCCGCTGATCCAGCGCCGCGCGCAGCTGGAAGGTCGACTGATGCCCCGCCCCGATCATGCCCAGCACCCGCGCATCCCGCCGCGCCAGGTGGCGGATCGACACCGCCGAGGCCGCCGCCGTGCGCAGCGCGGTCAGCAGGTTGCCGCCCACCACGGCCCGGCACCGCCCGGTATCGGCGTCGAACAGGAAGATCGTCGACTGATGGTTCGTCAGGCCCTTGTCGGCGTTCCGCGGCCAGAACCCGCCCGATTTCAGCCCAAGCGCCAGCGATTCCCGGTCGAACCCCGACTTGAACCCGTAAAGCGCGTCGGCATGGCCGATCGCCTCGCGGATGACCGGAAAGTTGTAGGCCGTGTCCCGCGCCATCGCGGCAAAGACCTGTTCGACCGCCGCAAAGCAGTCCTGGGCCGAGATCAAATCCGCGATCAG
The DNA here is from genome assembly GCF_024105395.1 of Paracoccus sp. 08. Classification (NCBI taxonomy): domain Bacteria; kingdom Pseudomonadati; phylum Pseudomonadota; class Alphaproteobacteria; order Rhodobacterales; family Paracoccaceae; genus Paracoccus; species Paracoccus sp. 08. The sequence goes on from NZ_WEKR01000064.1 coordinate 82,747, forward strand.
GTGTTCGGGGACGATCAGCAGGGGGGATTGCGTCTGCATCAATAGGCCTTTCCGCGGGCAGAGACCGGCCAGACGACCTCGACCTTGCCGCCCCGGACGCCCACGTACCAGTCGTGGACGTTGCAGGTCGGATCGCAATGACCGGGGATCAGGCGCAGCTTGTCGTTGATGGCCAGCACGCCGTCCGGGTCCTCGACCACGCCGTGTTCGTCGGAACACTTGATGTATTTCACGTCCGTGCGGCCATGGATGACGGGCAGGCCGCTGTCCACCGACTGCGCCTTGAGGCCGGCATCGACCACCGCCAGATGCGGCTTGGCGTGGCTCATGACGCTGGTCAGGATGAACAGCGCGTTTTCCCATTCACCCTGGTCGATGCGCGTGCCGTCCCGGTCCAGGATGCGCCCGTAATCGGCATCCATAAAGGCATAGCTGCCGCATTGCAGCTCGTTGAAGACGCCCGAGTTGGATTCGAAGTAATAGGACCCCGTGCCCCCGCCCGACACCAGTTCGGGCGTCAGGCCGATCGCGGTCAGCGCCTCGACCGCCTCGCGGACCTGGGCGATGGCCGCGTCCAGCTTGGCCTTGCGGTCGTCAAAGCTGTCCATGTGCTGCATGGCGCCCTGATAGCCCTGGATGCCGGTGAATTTCAGGCCGGGGGCGGCGTCGATGGCCTGGGCGATCTGAACCACCGCCTCGGTCGTCCTGACCCCGCAGCGGCCGGCGCCGCAGTCGATCTCGACAAAGCATTCCAGCGTGGTGCCGTGGCGCTGCGCCCCTGCCGACAGTTCGGCCACGTTGGCGATGTCGTCGACGCAGACGATGATCCGGCTGCCCCGCAAGGGCAGGCGCGCCAGGCGGTCGATCTTGGCCGGGTCACGGACCTGGTTCGACACCAGCACGTCGCGGATGCCGCCGCGCACGAACACCTCGGCCTCGGACACCTTCTGGCAGCAGACGCCGACCGCGCCGCCCAACCGCTCCTGCAGCTTCAGGACGTCGACCGACTTGTGCATCTTGCCATGCGCCCGGTGGCGCATGCCGTGGGCGCGGGCGTAATCTCCCATCTTGCGGATGTTGCGTTCCAGTGCGTCCAGATCAAGGATCAGGCAGGGGGTCTGGATGTCGGCCTCGTCCATCCCCGGCAGGGCGGGAATGTCGTATCCGACCTCGAGGCCTGCGAATTCTGCGTGGGCGTTCATTGGGCATCTCCGTTGGTCCAGGGCAGGCGGTCCAGATCGACATTGCCGCCGGTGATGATGACGCCGATGCGCTGGCCGGCAAAGACGTCGCGGTTCTTCAGGATGGTCGCCAGCGGCACCGCGCTGGAGGGTTCGGCCACGATCTTCAGCCGTTTCCAGATCAGCTGCATCGCGGCCACGATCTCGTCCTCGGACGCGGTCAGGATGTCGGTGACGTGGTTGCGGACGAAATGCCAGGTCATGTCCTTGAGTGGCACCTTGAGCCCGTCTGCCACGGTCACGGGCGCGTCGTCTGCGATGATATGGCCCGCGCGAAAGCTGCGCGCCGCGTCGTCCGCCTGTTCGGGTTCGGCCGCATAGATGCGCGTGGCGGGGGCCAGCGCGGACAGGGTCAGGCAGGTGCCCGACACCATGCCGCCGCCGCCGATGGGGGCGATGACCGCGTCTAGATCGGGGATCTGCTCCAGCATCTCGGCCGAGCAGGTGGCCTGTCCGGCGATCACCCGCGGGTCGTTGTAGGGGTGCACGAATTCTGCCCCCGTCTCGGCCACGACCTGGGAAAAGACCGCCTCGCGCGAACTGGTCGAGGGCTCGCATTCCACGACGCGCGCGCCATAACCGCGCACCGCGTCCTTCTTCGCCTGCGGGGCGGTGCGGGGCATGACGACCGTGCAGGGAATGCCGCGTCGTCCCGCGGCATAGGACAGGCAGGTGCCGTGATTGCCGCTGGAATGGGTGGCGACGCCGCGCGCGGCCTGGGCATCCGACAGGCCAAAGACTGCGTTGCTGGCGCCGCGCGCCTTGAAGGCGCCGGCCTTCTGCAGGTTCTCGCACTTGAAGAACAGCTGCGCGCCCGTCAGCTCGTCCAGCATCCGGCTGGTCAGGACGGGGGTGACGTGGACATGCGGGCGGATGCGGTCGCGGGCCGCCAGCATGTCGTCCAGGGTCGGGATCGCGTCCATCACGCAGCCTGCCTGCAGGCCTGGCCCGCGCTGTGCCGGTAATGCGCTTGGGCGGCGGCGACGCCGGAGCCCAGGGTGACGGGCAGGCCCAGATCGACCATCACCATCTCTGCCGTGGCCAGCCCCGACAGGGCCATCACGTCGGTCAGCATCCCCAGATGCCCGATGCGGAAGACCTTGCCCGCGACATCGCCCAAGCCCGTGCCGAAAGCCACGCCATAGGTGTTCAGCGCATGGCTGACGATGCGGTTGGCGTCGAACCCGTCCGGCGTGCGGATCGCGCTGACGCTGTCGGAATACAGCGCGGGTCGCGCAGCGCAAAGCGTCATGCCCCATGCCGCGACGGCCTGGCGGACGCCTTCGGCGATGCGGTGATGGCGGGCAAAGACGTTCTCCAGCCCCTCGTCCAGCAGCATGTCGGTGGCAACCTTCAGCCCGTTCAGCAGGCCGACGGGCGGCGTATAGGGAAAGCCGTTCGCGGCATAGCCCCGCGCCATGTCGCGGATGTCGAAGAAGGTGCGCGGCAGGCCCGCGCCCTCGACCGCGGTCATCGCCTTGGGCGAAAAGCCGACGATCGCCAGGCCGGGGGGCAGCATGAAGCCCTTCTGCGACCCGGTAACGGCGACATCGACGCCCCATTCGTCCATCCGGAAGTCATAGCAGGCGATGGAGCTGACCCCGTCCACGAACAGCATCGCGGGATGGCCCGCCCGGTCCAGCGCGCGGCGGACCGCGGCGATGTCCGACCGGACGCCGGTGGCGGTTTCGTTATGCGTGGCCAGGACCGCCTTGATGCGATGGGCCGTGTCGGCGGTCAGGATCTCCTCGAACCGGTCGGTGGGGATACCTTCGCCCCAGGACTGGTCCACGATCTGGACGTCAAGGCCGTGCCGCTGGCACATGTCGATCCAGCGGTGGCTGAACATGCCGTTGCGCGTGGCCAGAACCGCGTCGCCCGCCGACAGCGTGTTGGTGATCGCCGTCTCCCACCCGCCTGTGCCGGTGGAGGGGAACACGAAGACCTGCGCCTGCGTGGATTTCAGGACCTTTTTGACCCCCTCCAGCGCGGGATGCAGGATCTTTCCGAACATCGGGCTGCGATGGTCGATGGTGGGCATGTCGACGGCCTTGCGAAGCACCTCGGGGATGTTCGTCGGGCCGGGAATGAAGATCGGGTTCTGGGTGCTCACGGTCGGCTCCTCCTTGATGCGACAAGGTGTAGCACGGGTCCGCAAACCGGTAAATTTTTTTGAAATCGTTTTTCGGAAATCTGGTTTAATGCAGGTTTCGCAGCGAAATCATGGCTGCAATATTTTTTCATTGCTGGAAAACGGCTTTCATGAAATTATTTTTCTGTGGTGTTACAGACGGAAGGGGCGTGATTCCGATGCAGCAGCCGGTGCGCAAGCGGGGACGGCCAAAAGGCGGCAAGGCTGATCAGCCCGCCGCCAGCATCCAGGCCCTGGACCGCGGGCTGGACGTGCTGGAGGCCCTGGCCGCGCATGAGGGGATCACCCTGACCGGGCTGTCCACGCATCTGGACCAGTCCCCCGCCACCATGCACCGCGTCCTGGCCACCCTGGAACACCGTCGCTATGTCGAGAACAATCCCGACCGGCAGGAGTGGTTCATCGGCCCCGAGGCGTTCCGCCTTGGTTCGGCCTTCCTGCGCCGCACCAACATCGTCGAACGCAGCCGTGCGGTGATGCGCGACCTGATGGCCCTGACCGGAGAGACGGCCAACTTGGGCATCGAACGCGACGGCGACGTGCTGTTTGTCAGCCAGGTCGAGACGCATCAGACGATCCGCGCGTTTTTCCCGCCCGGCACCCGGTCTCCGCTGCACGCATCGGGAATCGGCAAGGCGCTGCTGGCGGCGTTCGATCAGACGCGGCTGGCGGTGTTCCTGCGCGACGCGACCTTCACCCGGTTCACGGACAAGACCATCGCCGACGCGGACGCGCTGCAGGCCGACATCGCCCTGATCCGCCATCGCGGCTTTGCCTTTGACGATGAGGAGCGCACCCTGGGAATGCGCTGTGTCGCGGCCTCCATCGTCAACAGCTATGGCGAGGCGGTGACCGGGGTGTCGGTGTCGGGCCCCACGAACCGCATGACCGATGCCGCCGTCGACCGCATCGGCGGCCTGGTCGCCACCGCGGCGGAACGGATTTCGGCCGATCTGGGATCGGGCCGGGGCGGGCGCTGACCGACTTTTGCCGGGCGTGGAACGGGTGGGCGAATCCCGTTGACAGCTCCGGGGCCTCTGCGCCACAAGGGCGCCGCTACGGTTCCGGCCTGCATGCCGGATCAAAAGGGAACACCGGTGACAATCCGGGGCTGCCCCCGCAACTGTAAGCGGAGAGCGATGGCCGATCATGCCACTGGAGCGATCCGGGAAGGCCGGCCAAGGCATCGACCCGCAAGCCAGGAGACCTGCCGCAGCACTCACCCATTTCCGGCGCGGGGCGTGCCAGGAAAGCGGCTGATCCGCAGTGGTGACAGTCACCGTCCTGCCGCGACCCACCGGGTCCGTGTGCCGGGCATTTCTGTTTGCCGCAGGCCGTGCCTGCCTTGAAAGGTCCGTGCCGATGCGCCGTCCGATCTGTCTTCTGGCGACGCTTGTCGCCCTTCCCGTGACCGCCGCCGCGCAAGGTCCGGCACCGGGGGAACCCATCCTGCTGGACGAGATCGTGCTGACCGCCGGCATCACGCCCGTGGCCCAGGACGGCTATGCCCGCGCCCACACCGTCCTGACCGCGACCGAGATCGAGGATCGCGGCATCGCCACCGTCCAGGACGCACTGCGCGCGCTGCCCGGCGTATCGGTCAGCGGCAGCGGCGCCAGCATCGCACAGGTCCGCATCCGCGGCGCCGAGGCGAACCACACCCTGATCCTGATCGACGGCATCGAGGCGGCGGGGGGCGAGGACGAATACGTCCTGACCGGGCTGGAGACCACCGACATCGACCGGATCGAGGTGCTGCGCGGGCCGCAATCGGTGTTCTATGGATCGAACGCCTCGGCGGGGGTGATCAACATCATCACCCGCGACGCGCCCCAGGGCCTGTCCTATGGCGGCTCGGTCGAGGCCGGGAACGGCGGGGCGGCCTCGATCCATGTCAGCCGTCGCGGGGAGCGGGGCGGGCTGCGGCTGTCGCTGTCGGCGCGCGACGATCTGGGCTATGACCAGTCGGGCGATGGCGGCGGCAAGGACGGGATCAACCGCAAGACCGCCGTCCTGTCCGGCGACGTCCAGGCCACCGACGATTTGCGCCTTGGGGTGGCGCTGCGCCAGTCCACCGAGGATTACGGCTTTGACGCCGAGAACTTTGCCGCGACCGATGCCGAAAGCTATCTGGTCGATGCCGACCTGTTCGGCCGCCGCGACGAGTTTCAGGGCGGGGTCTGGGCGGAACATACCGCGTTGGACGGCCGCCTGGTCCAGCGCCTGGACTATCAGCACAGCAACACCCGGCAGAGCCAGGACAACAGCCCGTTCCGGCGCGGCCAGACCGAAAAGCTGAAATATCGCGCCAGCCTGGGGTTGGACGGGTCGGCCGCCGATGCCTCGCAGCTGCTGAACCTCTTGGCGGAACATCAGCGCGACAGCAACTCGACTGCGCCGGGGCAGTCCCGGGAGATGTCGTCGGTCGCGCTGGAATACCGCGCGATGCTGGCCAGCGGACTGGATGTCCAGGCCGGGCTGCGCCACGACGCGAACCGCGTCTTTGCCGATTTCACCAGCTGGAACCTGGGTCTGTCCTGGCAGATGCCCGACCGTCCGTTCCGCCTGCACGCATCCGCCGGGACGGGGTTGGTGAACCCGTCCTATTTCGAGCTGTATGCCGATGCCGATTACGGAACCCTAGTCTATCAGGGCAATCCTGGTCTGCGCCCTGAAAAGAACCGTGGCTTTGATCTTGGTGTCGAGGCGCAGTTGCCCGACGGTCGCGGGATCGTCGACATCACTTACTTTAACGAGACGCTGGAGGACGAGATTGACGACTATGTAGTCGGGGTTCGGAACGGAGTTGAATTCTATTCCTATCTCAACCTTTCGGGCGAAAGCCCCCGCCACGGGGTGGAAATAGCAGCCCGCATCGTGGTGTCGGACGATCTGACCCTGGGCGCCAGCTATACCTATCTGGACGCGGAAAACCCCGACGGCAGCGTCAAGACCCGTCGCCCCCGGCACGAGGCCGGCCTGACCGCGACGCTGGCAATCCTGGACGGGCGCGGGTCGGTCACGGGCGATCTGCGTCACGTGGCGGGCACATTCGATGCCCAGATATGGAACGACGGTATCGTAGAAGAACTGCCGTCCTATACCGTGGTCAACCTTGCCGCGGGCTATGACCTGACGCCGAACGTGCGGGCGACGGCGCGGGTGGTGAACCTGTTCGACCGCGACTATTCGGATGTCTGGGGCTTTGCGAACCAGGGGCGGACCGGCACCATCGGCCTGCAGGCGCGCTGGTGATCCGCGGGCTGATCGGGCTGGCGCTGATGGCCGCCCCCGCATGGGCCGACGCGCCCGCGCGGGTGGTGTCGATCAACCTGTGCACCGATCAGCTGGCGATGCTGGTGGCGGCGCCGGGACAGCTGGCCTCGGTCAGCTATCTGGCGCAGGACCCGGTCTCTTCGGCCATGGCGCGCGAGGCCGCGGCCTATCCCACCAACCGCGGCCAGGCCGAGGACATCCTGGCCCTGCAGCCCGATCTGGTGCTGGCGGGCACCTATTCCTCTCCGGCGACGCTTGACATGCTGGACAGGCTGGGCCTGCGCGTGGCGACCTTTGACATGGGGACGGACCTGGACAGCATCCGCACCAACCTGCGCCTGATGGGCGACGTGCTGGGCCAACGGGACCGCGCCGACCGCATCGTGGCGCAGTTCGACCGCGACCTGGCAGCACTGCAGGCGGACCCGCGCCCCGACCGCCGCGCGGCGCTGTATGGGGCGAACGGCTACAGCTCGGGTCAGGACAGCGTGGCCGGGGCGATCCTGGCGGCGGCGGGCCTGACGAACGTGGCGACGGAACTGGGCCTGTCGCAGGGAGGCTTTGTGCCGCTGGAGGATCTGGTGATGGCCGATCCCGACCTGATCGTGACCGGCCAGCGTCAGCCCCGTGCCTCGCGCGCCGAGGAGGTGATGGACCATCCCGTCCTGCGCGCCATCACGCCGGGGCGGCAGGTCGTCACTGCGCCCGACCGGGACTGGGCCTGTGGCACGCCGCATGTCCTGCGCGCCGTGGCACAGCTGCGCCAGGTCGCGCCATGAGGCTGACGGCCGCGCTTGGCGCGCTTGTGGGGGTGCTGGTCGTGACATCGCTGATGATCGGGACCAGCTGGCAGCCGCCCGGGCCCGCGCTGGCGGCGCTGTTCGGGCGGGGCGATCCGCTGCTGGTCCTGATCATGCAGGAACTGCGCCTGCCGCGCGCCATCCTGGGCGCGGCGGTGGGCGCATCGCTTGGGCTGGCGGGGGCCGCGATGCAGGGCTTTCTGCGCAATCCCCTGGCCGAACCCGGATTGATCGGCACCTCGGGCACGGCGGCGCTTGGGGCGGTGCTGGCGATCCAGACCGGGCTGGCCGCGGCCTTCCCCCTGGGCCTGCCGCTGGCAGCGCTGGCGGGGGCGGCGCTGTCGGTCGGGCTGGTCATGGGGCTGGCGGGCCCGCGCGGCGGCGCGCTGGCGCTGATCCTGGCGGGGATCGCCATATCGGCCCTGGCCGGGGCCGCGACGTCGCTGGTCCTGAACCTGTCGCCCAACCCCTTTGCCGCCAACGAGATCGTCTTCTGGATGATGGGGTCGCTGGTCGACCGCTCCATGCTGCATGTCCGCATCGCTGTGCCGGTGATGATCGCGGGCGCGGTGATCCTGTGGCCCGCCGCCCGTGCCCTGCGCGCCCTCAGCCTGGGAGAGGACGCCGCCGCCAGCATGGGCGTCAACCTGCGCGCGCTGCGGCTGCGGCTGGTGCTGGGCACGGCGGCGCTGGTCGGCGGGGCCACGGCGGTGGCGGGCACCGTGGGCTTCGTCGGGCTGGTCGTGCCGCATCTGCTGCGCCGCGCGGTGGGCGGTGATCCGGGGCGGCTGCTGGGGGCATCGGCGCTTGGCGGGGCGGCGATGGTGCTGGCGGCCGACATCGCGGTGCGGGTGATCCTTCCGGGGCGCGACCTCAAGCTGGGCGTCCTGACCGCCCTGATCGGCGCGCCCTTCTTCCTGCAGCTGATCCTGCGGCTGAGGGCGCGGGCATGACCCTCATGCGGCTGTACGGCCTGTCCCTGTCGCGCGGCGCGGTGCCGGTGCTGGACCGGATCGACCTCGACGTGGGGCCGGGCGAGTTCGTGGGCCTGCTGGGCCCGAACGGCGCGGGCAAGACGACACTGCTGCGCGCGGCCCTGGGCCTGTTGCCGGCGACGGGGCGGTCATCGCTGGCGGCGCTGGCCCCCGACGCCCGGGCGCGCCAGGCGGCCTATCTGCCGCAGGGCCGTGACATCGCCTGGCCGATGCCGGTGGAGGCGGTCGTGGCCCTGGGCCGCATTGCCCATCCCGATGCCGCCGCGCCGCGCGACCACCCTGCGGTCCACGACGCGCTGCAGGCCCTGGGCCTGACGGCCCTTCGTCACCGCGATGCCACCACCCTGTCAGGCGGCGAGCAGGCCCGCGTGCTGATCGCCCGCGCGCTGGCGCAGGACACCCCCCTGCTGATCGCGGACGAGCCCATCGCCGGGCTGGACCCCGCCGCCGCCATCGGCGTCATGGACCTGTTCGCGGGACTTGCGCGGCAGGGGCGGGGGGTGGTCGCGTCGCTGCACGACCTGGGGCTGGCCGCGCGGCACTGCACGCGGCTGGTGGTGCTGGACGGGGGCCGCATCGTGGCCGGCGGACCGCCCGCCGCCGTGCTGACCTCCGACCTGCTGGCGCGGGTCTTCGGCATCGCCGCGCATCTGGCGGACGGTCCGGACGGTCCGATCTTTCAGCCACTTCGGGTCACGCCGCGCGCATAGGCGCGAAAGCGGCTGCGGCATCTGGACCCCGCACCCCGTTCCGGGTCATGGTCCGCGGCGGGGTACAGGGTCAGCGGGCAAGGGTGCGGATGTCGTCCAGGTTAAGGTGGTTCATCGTCAGGATCTCCCAGAAGATCTGGGTGGTCGCGGCGCTTTACACGGTGATGGGCATCGGCACGGCCTTCGTCGCGCCGCTGATCGGGCCCATGCTGCCCGACGGGCTGGGCGACAAGCTGGGTTCTGGCGCGGTCGAGGCGGTGCTGTCGGTCCTGGCCAGCTCGATGCTGTCGGTGGTCACCTTCTCGCTTGGGATCATGGTGTCGGCCTTCACGGCGGCATCCGGGTCGGTCACGCCGCGGGCGACGCAGCTGCTGAAATCGGACCGCACCACTCAGCGCGTCCTGTCGACCTTCCTGGGGTCGTTCCTGTTCAGCCTGATCGGCATCATCGCGCTGAACGCGGGCTTTTATTCCGACAATGACCGGCTGGTGCTGTTCGTGGCCACGATCCTGGTCGTGGTCATCATCGTCATCGCAATCCTGCGCTGGATCGCGCACCTGACCGTCTTCGGCCTGATGGACGATTCCATCCGCAAGGTCGAGGAGGCCGCCCGCAGCGCGCTGGACCACCGGCTGGACACGCCCTTCCTGGGCGGTCACGAGGGGTCGGGCCCGCCGCCCGGCGCCCGTGCCGTCCATCACGACCAGATCGGCTATCTGGTCCATGTCGACATGCCGGCGCTGCAGGCGATGGCCGACGACGCGGGCGTGGACATCCACCTGGCGGCCCTGCCGGGCAGGTTCCTGCATCCCGGCCTCCCGGCCCTGTGGATCGCGCGCCAGACCGCGTCCGACCAGCAACCCGATGACGAGGCCCTGTGCAAGGCGCTGACCGTCGCGGAAAGCCGCACCTATGACCAGGACCCGCGGTTCGGCCTGACCGTCCTGACAGAGATCGCCGAACGCGCCCTCTCGCCCGCCGTCAACGACCCGGGCACCGCGATCGACATCCTGGGCCGGTCGGTCCGCCTGCTGTCCGCCTGCGCCGACGCGCGCGAGATCGCGCTGGACTTTCCGCGGGTCTGGGTGCCCGCCTTGGCGGTCGAGGATCTGCTGGACGACGTCTTCCCGCCCATCGCGCGCGGCGGTTCGGCCATCTTCGCGGTGCAGATGCGGTTGCAGAAATCGCTGCTGGCGCTGGCGCAGATCGCCCCGGACCGGTTCGCGGCCTCTGCCCGGCGCCACTCGGCCGAGGCGATGGCGCGATGCCGCGACCAGATGTTGCCGTCGGAACGCGAACGCCTGAACGCGGTCGTCGAGGCCATCCAGACGGTGGGCTAGACCTGGTCCCAGTCCAGCACGATCTTGCCGCTCTGGCCGGCCTTCATGGTGCGGAAGCCCTGTTCGAATTCGGCCATCGGCAGATCGTGGGTGATGACGGCGCTGACGTCCAAGCCGTTCTCCAGCATGGCCAGCATCTTGTACCAGGTCTCGAAGATCTCGCGGCCATAGATGCCCTTGATGACCAGCGACTTGAACACGATGCGGTTCCAGTCGACCAGCGTGGGCGCGGCGGGAATGCCCAGCATGGCGATGCGCCCGCCCATCACCATCGCGCCGACCATCTGGTCGAAGGCCGCGGCATTTCCCGACATTTCCAAGCCTACGTCGAACCCTTGGCGCATGCCAAGGCGGGCGCAGACCGACGGCAGGTCCTCGGAGGAGACGTTGACCGGGACCACGTCGGCCACCCGCGCCGCCAGGTCCAGCCGCGTCTGGTTCACGTCGGTGATGACCACGTGACGCGCGCCGACATGGCGCGCGACCGCGGCGGCCATGATGCCGATGGGCCCTGCGCCGGTGACCAGCACGTCCTCTCCGATCAGCGGAAAGCTGAGCGCGGTGTGCACGGCATTGCCAAGCGGGTCCAGGATCGCGCCGATCCGGTCGGACACGCCGTTGGGCAGCGGCACCACGTTGAAGGCGGGCAGCGCCAGGTATTCGGCAAAGGCGCCGGGGACATTGACGCCGATGCCGCGGGTTTCGGGGTCCAGGTGGAACTGGCCCGACCGGCTCTGGCGGCTGGTATGGCCGATCAGGTGGCCCTCTCCGGAACAGCGCTGGCCCAGGGTCAGGCCGGTGACGTCGCGGCCCAGTTCGACGATCTCTCCGGCGAATTCGTGGCCGGTGATCATGGGCGCGGGGACGGTGCGGGCGGCCCATTCATCCCAGTTCCAGATATGCACGTCCGTCCCGCAGATGCCTGTCTTGCGCACCCGGATCAGGACATCCGACGGGCCGATCTGGGGCACGGGGCGGTCCTGCAGGGCCAGCCCCTCTCCGGGGCCGGTCTTGACCAGCGCCTTCATCGGATCGCTCCGGTTTCGCGACCCGCCTCAACAAAGGCCTGCAGGGCGGTGTCCAGGTCGGCCATGTCGATGGCGGCGTTCATCTGGGTGCGGATACGGGCCTGACCGCGCGGCACGACCGGAAAGAAGAACCCCGCCACATAGACGCCGCGCCGTTCCAGCGCGGCTGCCATGGCCTGCGCCAAGGGGGCCTCGGACAGCATGACGGGCACGATGGGGTGCTGGCCGGGCAGCAGATCGAACCCCGCATCGGTCAGGCCCTTGCGCCAATGCGCGGTCTTGCGCGCGAGGTCCGCGCGCAGGTCGTCCGCGCCCTCGATCAGGTCGATCGCGGCAAGCCCCGCGGCGACGATCGACGGCGGCAGCGCGTTCGAGAACAGATAGGGTCGCGCCCGCTGGCGCAGCAGGTCGATGACCGGCTGCGGCCCGGCGATGTATCCGCCAAGCGCGCCGCCAAGCGCCTTGCCAAGCGTCCCTGTCAGCAGGTCGACCCGCGCGCCCAGGTGCTGCGGCGTGCCCGCGCCCTTCGGCCCCATGATGCCCACCGCGTGACAGTCGTCGACCATCACCACCGCGCCATAGCGGTCGGCCAGATCGCGGATCGCGGGCAGGGGCGCCAGATGGCCGTCCATCGAGAACACGCCGTCCGTGGCGATCATGATGAAACGCGCCCCGCCGTCCCGCGCCTCGCGCAGGCGGGATTCCAGCTGGTCCATGTCGCCGTTCGCATAGCGATAGCGACGCGCCTTGCACAGACGGATGCCGTCGATGATCGACGCATGGTTCAGCGCGTCCGAGATGACCGCATCCTCGGGGCCCAGCAGCGGTTCGAACAGCGCGCCGTTGGCGTCGAAACAGGACGCGAACAGAATCGCGTCGTCATGGCCCAGCCACCCGGCCAGGCGCTGTTCCAGCTGGCGATGCAGGTCCTGCGTCCCGCAGATGAACCGCACGGATGCCATGCCAAAGCCGTGGCTGTCCATTGCCGCGACCGCCGCCGCGCGCAGGGCGGGATGATTGGCCAGCCCCAGATAGTTGTTGGCGCACAGGTTGATCGTGGGCGCCCCCGCCACCGCGACGCGGCTGCCCTGGGGCCCGGTGATCAGGCGTTCGCGCTTGGTCAACCCTTCCTGGCCGATCTGGTCCAACTGCTGGCTGACGCTGTCCAGAAACGCGCTTGTATCCGTCATGTGGTCAGTACCTCCGTTTTAACGGAGGCTAGGGCCTTTGCCTCCGCCGGGCAAGATAAAAGAAATCCGTCCGTGATGACGGATCAACTGTCCCGCACGATCATCAGCACGCGGGCGGCGGCATCGCCCGCCGTGACGCTGTGCGGGCGGTCGGCGGCATAGTTCGCGGCATCGTTCTGCGCCAGGGCCGCCCGTTCGTCGCCCGAGGTGATGGTGACCGCGCCCTCCAGCACCACGACATCCTCGCGGCAGCCAGTGCGGTGGGGCGCGGACTCCAGCGCGGCGCCGGGGCCAAGGCGGATCTCGTAGATCTCGTGCTCTCCGACGGTCTGCGGCGCGCTGAGGATGCGGATCACCACGTCGCGCCCCCGGTCGGCGATGACCGGCGCGGCGGCGGCCTGCACCACGCGGATGTCGCTTTCGGCCCGCGCCTCCCACAGGCCGGCGAAATCGACCTGCAGGGCTTGGGTCAGGTTCCACAGGGTCGCGACGGTCGGGCTGGATTCGGCGCGTTCGATCTGGCTGACCATCGACCGGCTGACGCCCGACAGCCGCGCCACCGCGTCCAGGCTGAGGCCCTTGGCGCGGCGCGCCTCCTTGAGGCGGGCGGCAAGGCGCTGGACGATGTCGGTGTTCTGGTTCATGGGGCCCTCGGTCCGTCAGGCAAGCGCGATGGGTCGCTGTTCCTCGATCGCCTCCATCGCGAAATGCGACGTGACGGTGTGCAGTTCGATGCCCGAGATCAGGCGTTGATAGAACAGGTCATAGCGTCCCATGTCCTGCGTCACCACCTTGAGCATATAGTCGTATTCGCCGCCGATGCGGAAAAAGTCGATCACCTCGGGAATTGCCGACACGTGCTTGCGGAACATCGCCAGCCAGTCGGCGGAATGGTGGCGGGTCTTGATCATCACGAACACGACCAGCCCCATGCCCAGCCTGTCGCGGTCCAGCGTCACGGTCCGGTTGCGGATCACGCCCGCCTTGTCCAGCGCCTGCATCCGCCGCCAGCAGGCGTTCTGCGACAGCCCGACCCGCTCCGCCACCACGCGCTGCGAAATCGCGCTGTCGCGTTGCAGCTCCTCAAGGATGCGCCTGTCGATGCGGTCCACGCCGTTCCCCCGGTTCATGGGTCATATGACCCAATATCGCTTTCGGAATGCAAGAAACAAGGAATGAAATTGCGCTGCCGCGGGAATAGTTATTGCGAAACGCAGGCCGGATCGGGGTTTTCATGGCACAGTTGGACGAGTTTCGGGCGACATTGACGGCCGGCGACGCCGTCGGGGGCCTGCGGGCGGGGCTGATCGGTGATGACGTGGTGATCGACGGGCCCTTCGGTCCGGTGCCGATGATCTATGCCGATTACGTGGCCTCGGGCCGCGCGCTGCGCCAGGTCGAGGAGTTCGTGCTGACCCGCGTGCTGCCCTATTACGCCAACACCCACACGCAGGCGTCCTTTGTCGGCGCCTACTGTTCGGGGCTGAGGGAGGCGGCGCGGGCCTGCGTGGCGGGGATGGTCGGCGCGGGACCGGGATACAGCACGATCTTTGCCGGGTCGGGGTCGACCGCAGGCCTGAACCGGCTGGTGGGTCTTCTGGACATCGCGGGCATCACGGCGCGCGGCGGCCGGGCCGTGGTGGTCATCGGCCCCTATGAGCATCATTCCAACATCCTGCCCTGGCGCGAAAGCGGTGCCGTGGTCATCGAGATCCCCGAGGCTGCGACCGGCGGGCCCGACCTGCCCGCGCTGGAGGCGGTGCTGGCCGATCAGGCGGGGGCCGATCTGCTGGTGGGCAGCTTTTCGGCGGCTTCGAACGTGACCGGGATCCTGACCGACACGGATGCGGTGACCCGCATCCTGCGCGCGCATGGCGCGGTGGCGATCTGGGATTACGGCGCCGCCGCGCCCTATGTCCCGATGTCGATGCGGGCGGGAACGGATGCGGCCAAGGACGCCATCGTGTTCTCTCCGCACAAGTTTCCGGGCGGGCCGGGGGCATCGGGGGTGCTGGTCGTCCGCGACGCGATCGCGCGACGGGCGACGCCGACGCTGCCGGGCGGCGGCACGGTCAGTTTCGTGTCGCCCTGGGGGCATGCCTATGCGTCCTCGCTGTCGGCGCGCGAGGAGGGGGGAACGCCCAACGTCATCGGCGACATCCGCGTGGCCTTGGCCATGATCGCGAAGGAGGCCCTGGGTCAGGATGTCATCACCACCCGCGGGCGCGTCCTGCGCGACCGGGCGCTGGCCGCGTGGCGCGGCAACCCGGCCATCCAGGTGATGGCCCCCGATGCGCCGGCCGACAGCCTGCCGATCCTGTCCTTCCGCATCCACGACGGGCGGGGCGGGCTGGTCCATCACCAGCTGTTCACACGCATGCTGTCCGACATCCATGGCGTGCAGGCCCGCGGCGGCTGCGCCTGCGCGGGCAGCTATGCCCACCGGCTGCTGGGGATCGACCGGGTGCAGTCGGACGCCCTGTTCGCCCGCATCGCGCAGGGAGCGGACACCGAGAAGCCGGGCTGGGTGCGGCTGAACTTCTCGGTGCTGCTGGACGATGCCAAGGCCGACCGGATCATCGATGCGGTCGATGACCTCGCGCGGAACGCCGCGCGGTGGGCCGGGCTGTATCAGGTCGACCCCGCGACCTCGCGGTTCACCCTGCGGCCCGACGCGTCACTGGCCCGCATCGCATAGGCGGGGTGCAACCAGGCCGCATCTGTGTTTCGATGGCGATGCATCGCAACCGAAGGTCCGCCATGATCCCGCCCGACATCGTCAGACCCCTGTGCCTTGGCATCGCGGGCATCGTCCTGTGGGGTGGCTTTGCCGCGGTCGAGGGGGTGGCCGAACCTTGGGATGCCGGCCTCTACTGGACGCTGGCCTATCCGGCGCTGCTGCTGGCATCGGGGCTTGCGGGGGCGTGGCTTGTGCGGCGTGCGTGGCTGGCCGGGCTGATGCTGACGATGGCGCAGCTGCCCGCGATGCTGCTGTGGTCGCGGGGCGACGGGATGGTCCCCTTCGCGGTGGCCCTGCTGGCAGCACTGGCCGTGCCGGCCATGCTGGCGGCGGGGCTGGGCGGCAGGATGGCGCGTCATGGCTGATCGCGGTTCGGTCCTGCAGACGCCGGACGGGCGTTACATCGGCGGGCATCCGATCCGGGCTTGGACCCGGACATGCGCGCCCGCCATGTCGCGGCCCTGATGGATGCGCGGCGGGCGGTCAAAGCGGCCAAGGCAACGAATGATGCGACGGCACTGGCCTAGGCACGCCGCGCCGTGGATGCGGCCAAGGTTCTGCTGGGCGAACGAGGCCCGGTCTGGTGGACGGATGGGGCCCCCGATCTGGGACGACACATGGTCCACAACACCCCCTATGCCACCTGGTTCAAGGGTCTGGGCGACAAGACGCCCTAGTCGTCCGGCCCGAAACCGTCCGGGACCCGGCGACCGGGGACATAGGTCAGGCCGGCATCCTCGATCAGGTCCTGGGCCATGGAGTCGGCGTTCAGCGGGGCATTCCGGACATGTTGCCAGATCGCGCGGACGGCGGGCAGCATCTGCGGTTCGGACAGGGCACGGGCGGTGTGCATCCAGATCGCCAGCCCGTCGCTGCTGTCATATTCCCGCGCCTTGCGCAGGGCCGCGATCCGCGTGACGGCGCCTGACACGAACCGTTTGCGCGCGGCGGGGGGCCAGTCTGAGAGGCTGTTCAGGTCCTGGCCGTCGGCCAGATGAAAGGCCTGCCAGAACCATGCGGCGGCGGCCTGGCTCTCGACAAAATGCGGCTTGGCGTCTGCCAGCCTGTCGGCCAAAGCCTGCGCCTCGTCGATGAGGGCGGTCTTGGCCTTGTCGGCCTTCCAGCTGCTGAACGACATGGCGCCCCCTTTTCAACATGACGATGCCGCCATGATCGCATGGCGGCATCGGATCGCAAGGATGATCAGTTCGCGGGTGCCGCCGGCACAGGCGCGGGCGCCGGGGAGGCCGGCGCGGGCGTCTCGGGCGCGGCCTCCGGTTCGGCGGGCGTCGGCGCCGGCGTTTCGGCCGGTGCTTCGATCCGGTCCGTGTCGATCGGTTCGGGGATCACCGTGCCATCGGTCGCGGCCACGCGCCAGACCGTGTTGCCGGCATCATCCGCGACCAGCAGCGCGCCGGTCCCGTCGATGCCCAGGCCCACGGGGCGCCCATGCACCTTGCCGTCGACCAGGAAACCGGTCACGACATCCTGCATCATCCCGTCCGGGCGGCCGTCGGCGAAGGGGACATAGGACACCTTGTAGCCGTTGAACTCGTCCCGGTTCCAGCTGCCGCGCTGACCGACAAAGGCACCGTTCGCAAAGGCGTCGGGCATCGCTGCGCCATTGGTGAAGACCAGACCCAGGGCCGCCACGTGGCTGGACAGCGCATAATCGGGCGCGATCGCCGTCTCGACCAGATCGGGCCGCGCCGGGCGCACACGGGCGTCCACGTGATCGCCGTAATAGCTGTAGGGCCAGCCATAGAACGCGTCTTCCTGGACCGAGGTCATGTAGTCGGGCACCAGGTTCGGCCCCAGTTCGTCACGTTCGTTGATGACCGCCCACAGCGCGCCGCTGTCAGGGTTGAAGGTCAGGCCGTTCGGGTTGCGCAGCCCCGACGCATAGATTTTGGACGCCCCCGTCTCGCGATCGATCTGCCAGATGGCGGCGCGGCCCTTTTCGGCCTCCATCCCGTTCTCGGCGGCGTTCGAGTTCGAGCCGACCGACGCGTACAGCATCGTTCCGTCCGGGCTGAGCGCCAGATCCTTGGTCCAGTGGTGGTTCAGCGGACCGCCCGGCAGCGGCGTGACCGTCGTGGGTTCGGCATCGATCACCGTGTCGCCCAGGGCATAGGGATAGGAGATCACCGCATCGGCGGCGGCGACATACAGCGTGTCGTCGATCCAAGCCAGGCCGAAGGGCGAATGCAGCCCGGTCAGCAGGTCGTGACGTTCGTCCACCGTGCCGTCGCGGTCGGTGTCGCGCAGCAGCGTGATCAGGTTGCTTTCCGCCGGGGGGGCGTCACCGCCGCCCGCCGCAAAGGCCATGATCCAGCCCCGGACGAAATCCTTGGGGCGGTATTTCGGCTTACCCTCCGGCGCGCGCGACTGGACCACCAGCACGTCGCCGTTGGGCAGCGTATGGACGGTGCGCGGATTGACCAGGTCGGTGGCATAGGCGCTGATCGTCAGCCCCTCGGGGACGGCCGGGGTCTGGCCGTCGGCCCAGCCCACGACCTCGGCCACGTTCACGCTTGGCAGCGGATTGACGAATTTCGGTTCGGGCAGGACCGGATCGGGACCGATCTGGCTGGTGATGTCGAACCCTTCGGAATCCTGCGCGGCGGCGGCCATCGGCATGGCAAGGCCAAGCGTCAGGACGGCGGAACCGGACAGCATCAGCCTGCGACGCAGGGTGGAGGTATGGATGGTCATGATGGCGTCCTTTTCAGGCGGTGCGCAGGGACAGGGGGGCGGTGGCGCGACGGTTCAGCACCGCCGCCAGCAGCATCAGCACGCAGGTCACGACGGACAGCGTGATGCCCCAGGGCATGATGGCGGTCCAGCCGTCGCCCGCATGCAGCAGGCTGTTGAAGAAGGCGGCCAGCATTACCAGCACATACATCCCGACCGCGCCCCAGGACGGGCCGGGGCGGCGCGTCAGCAGGCCGATCAGCCACAGCACGCAGCCGACCCCGGCAACGATCAGGCCGAAGAACAGCAGCCAGGACGAAAAGTCCTTCCACATCAGGACGGTGGTCTGCAGATAGGCGTAATCTGTCACCACCGGCAGGGCCAGCAGGCCCGCGGACATATGGGTCAGGACGGACAGTCCCGGAACGGGGCGCCGCGCGCCGATGGGGTGCGGGGAATAGGCGGTTGCGGCCATGGGATCGCTTTCGTGAAATGCATTATGATCAATAGAACCGCCAAATGCCCGCGATGTTCCGCCCGGATGTACCATGACCGTGCCGGGACCGCGCCGAAACCGGGCGCGGCCCCGCGAAGTGTCAGGCGGCGGCGTGCGACCCCGTGTCGCGCAGGCGTCGGATCGCGGTGTCCAGCGCCAGCATCACCAGCAGCGATGCGCCGGTCAGCGGGAACAGGATGCCACCCACCGCCAGGATGGCCAACAGGCCGCGGAACACCCGACGGTCGGCGGGCATCGGCGGCACGCCCATCGACCGCGACGGGCGACGCTTCCACCACATCACCCCGCCGGACACCGCCAGCAGGACGACGCCCCCGCAGACCGCCAGCAGCAGGATCTGGTTCGCCAGGCCGAACTGCTGGCCCATATGGGTGTTGATGCCGAATTCCAGCCAGCGTCCCATGGGGCCGTAATCGGCATAGCTCATGTCGACCAGGGATCGGCCGCTGTACTGGTCCAGATGGACCACGCGCTGCTGGGCCAGGTCGTCGGGATAGGCCGACCCGCTGTACACCCCGGTGGGCGATGACGGCAGCACCACCGAAAAGCCCGGATGCAGGCCAAGCCGTTCGAACGCCGCCACGGCGGCGTTCAGCCCGATGGGTACGGCACCCTGGGCCGGGGGCGGGGTTTCGGGAACGCGCGCCTGCTCCAGCGACCACGATGTCTGTGCCGTGTCGGTCAGGCGCTGGTCCGACATCGGCACGTCGACGCGCACGCCCGACGGATAGCCGAAGTTGTGCCCGTTGGCCCATTCGTTGACCTTGCCGCCCCAGACCTGCGACCAGGGCATGCCGGTCACCGCCAGGAACACGATGAAGCCGCCCACCACGATGCCGGTCACCGCATGGGTGTCGCGCCAGAAGACGCGCCTGCGCCGGTCGCCCCGGACCGACAGGACGCCCCCCGCCTGGCCGCGCGGCCACCACAGATAGATGCCGGTGGCGACCAGCAGGATCGTCCAGCCGCCCACGATCTCGATCACGCCGCGGGCGACGGGCCCGAAATAGCGCAGGCTGTGCAGATAGCGCACCGTCCACATGACCGTGCTGCGGTCGGGGCGCGCGCCCAGGACGTAACCCTCGTAGGGGTTGACATAGACCGCCATGCGGCGCCCGTCGTCGGTGGCGACCGTCACCTCGGCCGAGGCGGCGGCCGTTGGCGGGTCGGTGTACTTGACCGCGCGGCCGGGCACCGCGGTCACGGCCGAGGCGACGATCGCCTCGGGGCTCAGCGTGCCGGTCTGCGCGACCTCGACCCGCTTGATGTCGGCATGGATGATGGCGTCGATCTCGTCGCGGAACAGATAGGCCGCGCCGGTGACGGCCAGCGTGATCAGGAACGGCAGGACGAACAGTCCCGCATAGAAATGCCAGCGCCAGACGGCGCGGTACAGATCGGACACGGCCGCGCGCGGGCGGGGCGAGGCGTCCAGGGTCGCATCGGACATGGGTTTCCCTGTTGGTTCTGTGGGGATGCAGCGGCGCGGACCCGCGCCGCCCAGGGATCAGCTGGCCAGCAGGCGCCGGATGGTGCCCATCGCGCGGTCGTGGTCCTCCTGATAGGAGACGAGGCCGAAAAAATCGCCGCCATCGTCGAACAGCAGCACCTGGGTCGAGTGGTTGACGGTATAGTCGCCCCCCTCCAGCGGCACCCGCTGCGCAAAGGCGCGAAAGGCGGCGACGGCCTTGTCGATCTCGGCCCGCTCTCCGGTGATGCCGGTGACGCCGGGCACCCAGGACACGTATTCGCCCAGGACCTCGCGCGTGTCGCGTTCGGGGTCCACGGTGATGAACAGCGTGCGCAGCGTCTGGCCGTCCCGGGCCAGCTCGTCCTGCCAGGCGGTGACCTCGCCCAGGGTGGTGGGACACACGTCGGGGCAATGGGTGAAGCCGAAGAAGACGGCGGTCGGCTGACCCTGCAGATCGGCCTGGGTGAACGGCTGGCCATCCGCGGTGACAAGGGTGTAATCACCCTTGCCCAACTGCTGCATGGCGACCTGGTGGTCGGTCAGCGCGGGCCGCAGGACCGTGGCCCACAGAAGCGCGGCGCCGGCCACCACGACCGCGGTCCAGGCCAGCACCCGTACCAGGCGAAGCGTCTGTCGGGTCATGGTCAATGCCCCGCGTGCGGATCGGCGCCCTGCGGGGCATCGCCCGCCGCGCGCGCGTTGAACGCCTGGATCGACAGCGGCACGGTGATGTCGCCGGCACCCTCGAAGGTCAGGGTGACGCCGATGCTGTCGCCCTGGACCAGCGGGGCCGCCAGCTGCAGGAACATCAGGTGATAGCCGCCGGGCTGCAGCGCCACGGTCTGTCCGGCCGGGATCGGCAGGCCGTCCTCTACCGGGCCCATCGTCATGATGTCGCCCGACATGGTCATCTGATGGATCTCCATCCGTCCGGCGATGTCAGATGTGGCGGCGACCAGGCGATCGTCCGCGGCGCCCTCATTGGCGATCGTCAGAAAGCCGCCCGCGACGGGGGCATTGGGCAGGGTGGCGCGGGCATAGGGCGCGGTGACGGTCAGCTCGCCGACCTGCCACGCCGCATCCGGGCCGGGCAGGGACAGGGGCGCCGCATGGGCAGCGGTATGGCCCGCATGGTCCGCACCGTCGCCGGTGCCGTGCGCCCATGCGGCAGGGGCCAGCAGGGTCGCGACCGCAAGCGCGGCCAGAAAGGGAAAGGTCGTTATGGCATGTCTCATCTGTGAACGGTCGTGTTCGCGGCGGCCGGAATGCGGCGGCCGGACGGTCGCGGTGCCGGGCGGGCCCGGTCGTCGCGTCGGTCTCAGACGAGGGCGGGTGGTCCGCGGGCGGCGGGGGTCAGAACCTCGGCCCGGCGAAGATGGAGGGGGATGTCGGTCCCGAAATCGGCGTCCAGTTCGCAGAACCGCGGCGACGCCATGTCGACGGCGGGGGAGGCCAGCATCGATTGCCCGTGCAACGCCCAGTCACAGGGCGGGGTGCCGGGATGGCCGCCGCGACCCGGCTGGTCGTCGGGATGGACCTGCCCGTCGGGGGTCATGATCGCGTCGACCATGCCGGTGCCGGTGCACAGAACGATCCGCACGCCGCCCGCGGGGGCGGCCTCGATCAACGTGCCCTGGCTGATCGTGGCCAGCATCAGGAACGGCACCAGCACCAGCCAGCGCAGTGCACGCCCCGGCGTCAGCCGGGCCCGCTGCGGTCTGTCGGTCTGGGAATCGCGACGGATCAACGCTGTCTCCCGGAATGCGCGGCATCGATAGCGCAGCCCGAAACCAAAGGGAAGATGCGCCAAGGCCGCAGGCCCGACGCGTCACGACCCCGATGCAAAGCGATAGCCCACCCCGGATTCGGTGAAGATGTAGGACGGGTTGCCCGCATCGTCGCCGATCTTGGCGCGCAGCTGCCGGATGAAGACGCGCAGATAGTGGCTGTCCTCCAGATGGGCCTTTCCCCAGACATGTTCCAGCGCCATGCCCTGCGTCACCAGCCGCCCGGCATTCGACGCCAACAGCCACAGCAGGTCGAACTCCTTGCGGGTCAGGTGGATCTCGGTGCCGCCCTTGAGGACCGTCCGGGCGGCGGCGTCGATGGTCAGGTCGGCCACCTGCAGCGCCGCCCCCTGCGGAGCCGCACCCGACCGGTCGCGCAGAAGGCCGCGCAGTCGGGCCAGCAGTTCCCCGATGCCAAAGGGCTTGGTCACGTAGTCCTGTGCGCCGGCGTCCAGCAGGGCGACCTTGTCGGCCTCGGACGCGCGGACCGACAGGACCAGGACCGGGACCTGGCTCCATTCGCGCAGTCGGGCCAGGACCGCGCGCCCGTCCATGTCGGGCAGGTCCAGGTCCAGAATCACCGCCTCGGGGGTGGTCAGGGCGCAGGCCTCGATGCCGTCGCGGCCGGTGGCGGCCTCTGTCACGTGATGGCCCTGCGCCTCCAGCGCGACGCGCAGGAAGCGGCGGATCGGGGCCTCGTCGTCGATGATCAGGATGCGGGCGGGCAGGGTCATGCGGGCGTGTCCAGCGGCAGGGTCAAGGTGATGCGGGTGCCGCGCCCGTCCGCGCGGGCGGGGTGGGCGGCGATGGTGCCGCCATGGGCTTCGACGATGCCGCGCGCGATGGCAAGACCCAGGCCCGTGCCCGCGCGCTGACCGTCGCCCTCGGCCACGCGATAGAACATGTCGAAGACCCGGCCGCGCGCGTCGGCCGGGATGCCGGGGCCGTCGTCGCCGACCGACAGTTCGGCCCGTGCCCCGTCGACACGTGCGGTCACGTCGATGCGGCTGCCCTCGGGGGCGTATTTCGCGGCGTTGTCCAGAAGGTTCATCACCACCTGCTCGATCAGCAGCGGATCGACCAGCACCTGCGGCAGATCGTCGGGGACCGCGACCTCGACCCGGTGATCGCGCAGCGCGCCGCGCAGGCGATGCCGCGCGCTGCCCGCGATTTCGCGCAGGTCGGCGGGCATGCGCTTGGGCACCAGCGCGCCGTGGCCAAGCCGCGTCATGTCCAGAAGGTTCTGGATGTAGCGGTCCAGCCGTTCGCCCTCGTCGCGGATGGTGGCGGCCATGCTGGCGCGGGCGGGGGCGGCCAGGTCCAGCGCCGGATCGGCCAGCGACGATGCCGCGCCGATGATCGACACCAAAGGCGTGCGCAGGTCATGGCTGACCGAGGACAGCAGGGCGGCGCGCAGGCGTTCGGCCTCGGACGTGACCAGCGCCTGTTCCAGGTCGGCCTGCAGCGCGATGCGTTCCAGCGCGATGCCGGTCTGATCGGTCATCGCGTCCAGCAGGCGGCGGTCCATCGGCGCCAGACTGCGCCCGTCGGGATAGGCGATGYCCAGGACGGCCAGCCGCCGCCCCTCGGTGCCGACGGGCAGGAACAGCCAGTCGCTGGCGGGCAGGGTGCCCGAGCCGCGCCCGGCCTCCTCGCCGCGGGTCCAGGCGTAATCGGCGGCGGATGCGTCGCGCAGGGCCAGCGTGTCGCGGGGCGGTTCGGCCACCTCGATCACCGGGCGGCCCAGGGGGCCGGGGCGCATCACCACGGTGTCGCATCCCAGGGCCGCGCCGACATGGATCGCGGCGGCGCGCAGGACCTCGACCGCGGATCCGGCGCCGGCGACCTGGCGCGCGAAATCGTACAGCAGGTTCGTCCGCATCGCGATGTCGCGCTGTGCCAGGGCCCGGTCGCGCAGCCGCGCGGCCAGGTTGCCGGTCAGCCCCGAGGCGATCAGGAACAGCAGCAGCGTCATGATCTGGTCCTGGCGGATCACCAGGAACGTGTTGCGCGGATCGGTGAAGAAGAAGTTGTAGGTCAGGAAGCTGAGGCAGGACGCATAAAGCGACGGCCACAGGCCCTGGCGCACCGCGACCACGATCACCCCTGTCATGAAGATCAGCGACAGCGAGGTGACGGGAAAGATCCGGTCGGCCGACAGGGCCAGCAGGCTGGCCGCGATCACCGTCAGCGTGGCCTTGGCATAGGCGCGCGGGTCGCGGTCCACGGACCAGTGGCGCACCGCCGGCGGGGTGGGTGTCCGTTGCGGATCCGAGACGACTGTCACCTCGAAATCGCGGCCGGCCTCGGTCACGGCGCGGGCGACGTTCTGGCGGCCGATGCGCCGCCACCAGGGACGGGGCCGCGGGCGGCCCAGCAGGATGCGGCTGACGTTGCGGCGGCGGGCATAGTCCAGGATCTCGTCGGCGACGGGGCCCGCGGCGGACAGGGTCGCCACCTCGCCGCCAAGGCGTTCGGCCAGGCGCAGGGCCTGGGCCAGCGCGTCCCGGTCGGGATCGGACAGGGCCTCGGACCGGGCCGAGGTCACGGTGACCGCCACCCATTCGACCCGCGCGCGGTCGGCCATGCGTTTCGCGGTCCGCACCAGCGTGCGTGCGACCGGGCTTTCGGTCAGCGCGACCAGGATGCGTTCCTGCGCGGGCCACGGCCCGCCGATGGCATTGGCGCGCATGTGCTCGCGCAGCTGCGCGTCCACGCGGTCGGCGGCGGCGCGCATGGCCAGTTCGCGCAGTGCCGTCAGGTTGCCCTTGGAAAAGAAGTTCTGCACCGCCCGCGCGATCTGGTCCTGGACATAGACCTTGCCCGCGCGCAGCCGCTCGATCAGCTCCTCGGTGGGCAGGTCGATCAGCTCGACCTCGTCGGCGCGGGCCAGGACGGCATCGGGCACCGTCTCGCGCACGCGCACGCCCGAAATCCGCGCGACTCGGTCGTTCAGCGTCTCAAGGTGCTGCACGTTCAGCGTGGTCAGCACGTCGATGCCCGCGGCCAGCACCTCCTCGACGTCCTGCCAGCGCTTGTCATGGCGCGATCCCGGGATGTTGGAATGGGCCAGTTCGTCGATCAGGGCCAGCTGCGGGCGACGCTCCAGCAGCGCGTCCAGATCCATCTCGTGCAGGATGCGCTCGCGATAGAACTGCGCCCGCTTGGGCAGCAGGTCCAACCCCTGCAGCAGCGCCTCGGTCTCGGCCCGGCCATGCGTCTCGACGACGGCGGCGACCACGTCCACGCCCTCGGCCGCGCGACGGCGCGCGGCCTCCAGCATGGCATAGGTCTTGCCCACGCCGGGGGCCGCGCCCAGAAAGATCTTCAGCCGCCCGCGCCCCTCGCGTTCGGCCTGGGCCAGCAGGGCGTCGGGTTCGGGGCGCAGCTCGGTCATGGATCAGCCTTCGGTTCGGGGTCCAGTGGGGGCCGCGGGGAAGGCCGCGTCAAGGGCCAGATTGACGGCCAGCACGTTCACGCGCGGTTCCCCAAAAAGGCCCAGCCAGCGCGGCTCGACCTGCGCCTCGATCAGCGCCGCGACCCGGGCCTGGGGAACGCCCCGCGCCGCGGCGATGCGCCCGGCCTGCGCCCGCGCGTTCTCGGGCGAGACATGCGGGTCCAGTCCGCTGCCCGAGGCGGTGACGGCATCCACCGGCACGCTGGCCGCCCCGGTCGATGCGACGAAATCCACCGCGCGCCCCGCCTGATCGGCGATCAGCGCCGCGCTGGTCGGCCCCAGGTTCGAGGCCCCCGCCGCCGCCGCGTCGTAATCGACCGCGGACGGGCGCGGATGCAGGTATCCCGGCGCGGCAAAGGCCTGCCCCACCAGGGCCGAGCCGATGACCTGCCCGTCGCGGACGATCAGGCTGGCATTGGCCTGGTGCGGCATCAGCGTCTGGCCCAGCCCGGTCAGGGCCAGCGGATAGGCCACCCCCGTCAGCACGGTCATCAGGCCCAGGGTCGCCAAAGCGGGTCGGATATGGTCGATCATGGCTGTCTCCTCACGCCAGGCCCAGGGCGGTCACGGCCATGTCGATGGCCTTGATGCCCAGGAAGGGGACGATCAGGCCGCCCAGGCCATAGATCGTCAGGTTGCGCCGCAGCAGGGCCGCCGCGCTGGCGGGCGCGTATTTCACCCCCCGCAGCGCCAGCGGGATCAGCGCCAGGATCACCAGCGCGTTGAAGATCACCGCCGACAGGATCGCGCTCTGCGCGCTTTCCAGGCCCATCACGTTCAGCACGGCCAGGCCGGGATAGGCGGCGATGAACAGCGCGGGCAGGATGGCGAAGTATTTCGCCACGTCGTTGGCGATGCTGAAGGTGGTCAGCGCGCCGCGGCTGATCAGCAGCTGCTTGCCCACCAACACGACCTCGATCAGCTTGGTCGGGTCGCTGTCCAGGTCGATCAGGTTCGCGGCCTCCTTGGCGGCCGAGGTGCCGGAATTCATCGCCACGCCCACATCGGCCTGGGCCAGCGCGGGCGCGTCGTTCGATCCATCGCCGCACATGGCGACCAGCTGGCCCTTGGCCTGCTCGGCGCGGATCAGCTCCAG
This sequence comes from Paracoccus sp. 08, assembly GCF_024105395.1. NCBI lineage: Bacteria > Pseudomonadati > Pseudomonadota > Alphaproteobacteria > Rhodobacterales > Paracoccaceae > Paracoccus > Paracoccus sp. 08. The sequence goes on from NZ_WEKR01000064.1 coordinate 109,241, forward strand.
CTTGTTTTCGGGCGTGGCCTCGGCCAGGAAATCGTCCACGCCCGCCTCGGCCGCGATGGCGGCGGCGGTCAGGGGGTTGTCGCCGGTGATCATCACCGTGCGGATACCCATGGCGCGCAATTCCCCGAACCGTTCGCGTACGCCGGGCTTGATGATGTCCTTCAGATGCACCGCACCCATGATGCGCGCACCCTGCGACACCAGCAGCGGCGTGCCGCCTGACCGCGCGATCTGGTCGACCGACGCGGCCAGCGCGGCATCCATCGCCGCCCCGGTATGGCGCAGGATCGCATCGACCGACCCCTTGCGCAGCTGTGTGCCATCGGTCAGGTCGGCGCCCGACAGGCGGGTCTGGGCCGAGAACGCGATGGCCTCGGCCGTGTCGGCCAGGGGCGCGTCCGCGCCGGGCTGGCGGCGGGCCAGCTCGACCAGGGACTTGCCCTCGGGGGTGTCGTCGGCGCGGCTGGCGGCCAGGGCGGCGCGGGCCAGATCGGCCGGCGAGACGCCCTGCGCCGGGATCAGCGCGTCGGCCATGCGGTTGCCGAAGGTGATTGTGCCGGTCTTGTCCAGCAGCAGCACGTCCACGTCGCCCGCGGCCTCGACCGCGCGGCCGGATTTCGCGACCACGTTGGCCCGGGCCAGGCGGTCCATGCCCGCGATGCCGATGGCCGACAGAAGCCCGCCGATGGTCGTGGGGATCAGCGTCACGAACAGCGCCGCCAGGAACACCACCGGGATCGAGATGCCGGAATAGCGCGCGAAAGGCTCCAGCGTGACCACCACGAACAGGAAGATCAGCGTCAGGCCTGACAGCAGGATATTCAGCGCGATCTCGTTCGGGGTGCGCCCACGCTCGGCACCCTCGACCAGCGCGATCATGCGATCGAGGAAGCTGCGCCCGGGTTCCGCGGTGACGCGCAGCACCAGCCAGTCCGACACGATGCGCGTGCCGCCCGTGACCGAACTGAAATCGCCGCGGGATTCGCGGATCACCGGGGCGCTTTCGCCGGTGATCGCGCTTTCGTCGACCGATGCCACGCCGCGCATCACCTCGGCATCGGCCGGAATGATGTCGCCCGCGACGACCAGCAGGATCTGGCCCTGCTTCAGGCTGGCCGACGGGACGATCGTGGCGACGTCATGTGCGCTATCGGGGGCGGGCAGCACGCGGACCATCGTGTCGGACTTGGTGGCGCGCAGGCTGTCGGCGCGGGCGCGGCCGCGCCCCTCGGCCAGGGCCTCGGCAAAGTTGGCGATCAGCACGGCCGCCCACAGCCAGAACGCGATCTGGACCGCGACGCCGCCGCCGGACACGCCCAGGGCAAGGTCGCGCAGGCCCAGCACGCTGACCATCAGCGCCGCCACGGCGGTGGCGAAGATGACCGGGTTCTTGAGCAGCAGGCGCGGGGCCAGCTTGGCCAGCGCCTGTCGCGCCGCCGCGGGGGCCAGCGCCCCCATCGACGGCACGGGAAGCGAATGTTTCGACATGGATGAACGCCTCAGAAGGTTTGCCCGCCCAGCATGGACACATGCTCGGCGATGGGGCCCAGGACCAGGGCCGGAAAGAAGGTCAGCGCGCCCAGGATCAGCACGGTGATGACCAGCAGCAGGACGAACAGCGGGCCGTGGGTGGGGAACGTCCCCGCCGTGGCCGGGACCGGCGACTTCAGGGCCAGGGATCCTGCGACCGCCAGCATCGGCACGATGATCGCATAGCGTCCCAGGATCATCGCGATGCCCTGCAGGGTGGTGTGGAACGGCGCCGCCGCCCCGAAGCCGCCAAAGGCCGAGCCGTTGTTGCCGGTGGCCGAGCTGTAGGCATAAAGGACCTCGGACAGGCCGTGCGGCCCGGCGTCCTGCACCGCGGCCAGGCCCGCGGGGATGACCACGGACAGCGCGCCGAAGACCAGGATGCCCAAGGGCATCGACAGGAAGGCCAGGACCGACAGCGTGACCTCGCGCCCCTCGATCTTCTTGCCCAGGTATTCCGGCGTGCGCCCGACCATCAGCCCGGCCAGGAACACCGCCAGCACGACATAGAGCAGCATGCCGTAAAGGCCCGAGCCGACGCCGCCGAAGATCACCTCTCCAACCTGCATGTTCAGCATCATCACAAGGCCGGACAGGGGCATGAAGCTGTCATGCATCGCGTTGACCGACCCGTTCGACGCGGCGGTCGTGGCCTCGGCCCACAGCACTGACAGGGTGGCGCCAAAGCGGACCTCCTTGCCCTCCATGTTGGGGCCGGTGATGCCGGTGGCTTGGGCCAAAGCGGGGTTGCCCGCCTGTTCGGGGGCGTTCATCAGCAGAAGGCCCGCCACGAACAGCACGCCCATCGCGGCGAAGATCGCCCAGCCCTGCCGCCGGTCGCCCACCATGCGCCCGAAGAGGAAGCAGAAGGCGACCGGGATCAGCAGCAGATAGACGGACTGGATGATGTTCGACAGGATCGTCGGGTTTTCCAGCGGATGGGTCGAATTGACGCCGAAGAAGCCGCCGCCGTTGGTGCCCAGCTGCTTGATGGCGATCTGGGCCGCGGCGGGGCCTTGGGCGATGACTTGGCCTGCGCCCTCCAGCGTGGTCGCGCGGACATAGGCCGACAGCGATTGCGGCACGCCCTGCCAGATCAGCACCACGGCCGCCAGGATCGACAGCGGCAGCAGGATATAAAGGACCGCCCGCGTCGCATCGACCCAGAAATTGCCCAAGCGGCCGTCGCCCTTGGCGGCAAAGCCGCGCACGATCGCCACCGCGACCGCCATGCCCGTGGCGGCCGAGACGAAGTTCTGCACCGTCAGCCCGACCATCTGGGATAGGTAGGACAGCTGGACCTCTCCGGAATAGGCCTGCCAGTTGGTGTTGGTGACAAAGCTGATCGCGGTGTTGAAGGCCAGGTCCGGCGCCATTGGGCCGATGCCCTGGGGGTTCCACGGCAGCATGCCCTGCAGCCGCAGGATCGCATAGAGAAGCAGGAACCCCGCCAGGTTGAAGACCAGCACGGCCATGGCATAGCCCGACCAGGTCTGGCCGCGCCCGGCGGTGACGCCCGCGGCCGACAGGAAGGCCCGTTCAACCGGGGCGATCAGCGGGCTGGACCAGACGCGCCGACCGGTAAAGACGCGGTGCATGTGACCGGCCAGCAGCCAGGCGAGGCCGACCGTGACGGCGCCGTAGAGCGCGAAGACAAGAAAGGGGGACATGGACGCGCCCCCATCAGAACCGGTCGGGACGCATCAGCGCCACGACCAGATAGGCGAACAGGCCCGCCGCGACGGCAAGGCCAAGAACCAGGTCGACCATCGGCGCCCCGTCACGAACGAGCCAGCGCGCGTGTTCCGGCCATCATGGCCAGAAACCCGCCTGCGCCAAGCAGAAGATAGATGATGTCGGACATGAACATCCCCTTGATGAGTGATGTCCGATCATCCCGCAGGCGCGCGTCAGGATGCCATGCGTGATCCCGGCCGGGGGCGTAAGGGCCGCGTAAGGATCATGCCGTCAGCGCCGCGTCCAGCGCCGCGATCACGGCCGCCGACAGGGTCTGGGCGGGCGGCGGGTCGGTGTCGGCCCAGCCCCGCTCCAGCGCCTGCACGGTCGAGAACGCCCCAGCCTTGCGGATGCGCCCCAGTTCGTCCCAGCTGACCGGGCAGGCCACCGGCGCGCCGGGGCGGGCGCGCACGGAGAAGGGCGCGATGGCCGTCGCGCCGCGTTCGTTCCTCAGCCAGTCGACGAAGATGCGGCCCTTGCGCTTTGCCTTGGACATCTCGGCGGTGAAGCGGTCGGGATGGGCCTGTGCCGTCAGCATCGCCACGCCGCGGCTGAACAGCTTGACCGTGTCCCAGGCCGCGGTGCGGCGCAGCGGCACGATCACATGGACGCCCTTGCCCCCCGACAGCATCGCCCAGGACCGAAGGCCAAGCCCCGACAGCCGGTCGCGCAGCTCCAGCGCGGCGCGGCGGGTCGCGGCAAAGCCCAGGCCCTCGTCGGGGTCCAAGTCAAAGACCATGCGGTCGGGTCGGTCCAGCCGGTCGCGACGGGCGCCCCAGATGTGAAATTCGACCGTGCCCATCTGCACCGCGCCCAGGATGCCGTCGACGTCGGTGACAAAGGCATAGGGGCTGGTCGCGCCGTCCTTGTCGGCGATCTGCTGGATCTTCAGCGCGGCGGGAAAGCCCTTGCCGGGGTGCTTCTGAAAGAACCGCTCGCCGGCCATGCCGTCGGGCAGGCGCAGCAGGGACAGGGGCCGCCCGGCCAGTTCGGGCAGCATCAGCGGTGCGGCCGCGCGATAATACTCGGCCAGCCCCGCCTTGGTCAGGCGCGGCTTGTCAAAGATCACGCGGTCGCCGCTGCTGATCGCGACGGTCGGGGCAGGCGTTCGCATCGGCGGACCCTCATCGTGCAGGCCCAGATACACCGCATGGCGCAGGCGACCCTGGGCGGTGGTTTCGGCGTAATCGATCCGGGCGGTCAGGTCCGGGTCGATCCAGGTCATGCCCGCGACCTCCCGGCGGGGGGCCTTGACGGGGGCGTCCCTGCGCACCAGCGGTTCCATGCGCCGGGCAAGGTCGGCCATCGTGTCCTGGTCGAACCCGGTTCCGACCTTGCCCATATAGGCCAGTCCCCCGTCCCGGTCGCAGGCCAGCGCCAACGAGGCGAAGGGCCTGCCGCGGCTGGTGCTGGCCTGCCAGCCGACGATGCGGAACGTACCCTGCCTGCGGCACTTGATCTTCAGCCAGTCGCGGCTGCGCCCGCCGCGATAGGGGGCATCGGTCCGCTTGGCGATCACCCCCTCGCCGGCATTGCCGCAGATCAGCGCCAGCGCCTCGTCCGCCGGGCCGTGGATGACGGGCGACAGCGCCACCGCGCCCATCGGCGGCAGGGGGCGCAGCAGGCCCTCCAGCACGGCGCGGCGTTCGGTTAGGGGCTGGTCCGTCAGGTCGCGCCCGTCCAGATGCAGCAGATCGAAGGCCACGTATCCGAACGGCCCGCCCACCGCGATCGCGTCCTGCAGCGTGCCGAACCCCTGCAGCCCGGCGCCGGCCACGATCTCTCCGTCGATCAGCGCCGAGGCACAGGGGATGTCGCGCAGGGCGGGGATCAGGTCGGCGAAACGGTCGGTCCAGTCATGGCCCGCCCGCGTGAAGACACGCGGGCCGCCCGCGCCAAGCGCCACCTGCGCGCGATAGCCGTCCAGCTTCAGCTCGTGCCAATGCGTGGCGTGATCGGCCAGATCGTCCGTCAGCGTCGCCAGCTGCACGGGCCGGTGGCCGGGACGGGTGCCGGAATGGTCGGGCAGGCAGGCGGCCTTGTCCGCGCGGATCGCTGCAAAGCTGCGCCCGGACGCCACGCTGGTGCGATAGCGCGCCACCGGGTCGCGCTGGCCCGCGGCCTCGTCGTCGATCTTGACCAGCAGCCAGTTGTCGCGCTTGTCCCGGCGCGCCATGCGGATCAGGTTCCAGTCGCCGGTCATCCGCCGACCGTGCAGCCGGAACTTCAGGTGCCCCTTGGCCAGCCCGCGCGCCGCGGGTTCAAGCGGTTGCCACCAGCCCAGATCCCACAGCATCACGGTGCCCGCGCCGTAATGGCCCTTCGGGATCGTGCCCTCGAAGGTCAGATAGGACAGGGGGTGATCCTCGGTCCGCACGGCCAGCCGTTTGTCGGCCGGGTCCAGCGACGGCCCCCGCGTCACCGCCCAGGACAGCAGCACCCCGTCCCATTCCAGCCGCAGGTCCCAGTGCAGCCGCGTGGCGTCGTGGTTCTGCATCGAATAGCGCAGCCCAAGCGCCGAAGGGGTGCCGTCCGCCTGCGGTTCGGGGGTCGCCCCGAAATCGCGCTTGTCCAGATAGGCGCCCAGATCGGCCATGTCAGGCGGATTTCGACTTGGGCTTGGCACGCGGCTTGGAGGCGGGCTTTGCGGCGGGCTTGGCCTTGGCCTTGCCGCCGTCCTTCTTCAGGCTCTCCTTCAGCGCGGACATCAGGTCCACGACGTTGCCGCCCGACGGGCGGTCGTCATCCTCGGCCGCCTTGGCGCGGGGGGTCTTGCGGTTCTTGCGCTTCGTCTCGATCAGCGCGCGCAGCGCCTGGTCGTAATGGTCGCGGAACGCATCGGCATCGAACGCCGAGGACTTGCGCCGGATCAGCTGGGTCGCGACCTCCAGCAGGTCGGCGTCGCTGGCAGCGTCCTCGATCGCGGCGAACAGCGGCTCCGCCTCGCGGATCTCGTCCTCATAGCGCAGCGTTTCCAGCAGCAGCCCGTCGCCGCAGGGTCGGATCGCGCACAGGTATTCGCGGCCGCGCATGGTCAACTGGCCCAGGGCGGTCTTCTTCTCGGCCCGCAGGGCGTCGCGGACCACGCGATAGGCGTCCTCGGCCAGATCGTCGGTCGGCACCACGTAATAGGGCTTGTTGTAGTACAGGGGCGGGATCTCGGACTGGTCGACGAACTGTACCAGTTCCAGCGTCTTCTTGGTGTCCAGCTTGATCGCGTCGATCTCGTCGGGTTCCAGCAGCAGATAGTTGCCGTCGCCCGTCTCGTATCCCTTCAGGATGTCGTCGCTCTTGACCGGCCCGATGCCGGCCACGGTCTTCTCATAGCGCACAGGCTTGCCAGAGGGGCCGTGGATCTGGCGGAAGGACACGCGCGCCCCGGTCTTGGTCGCGGCATGCAGCTCGACCGGGATGGCCACCAGGGACAAGCGCAGCTGCCCCTTCCAGACCGCACGTGACGCCATGACATCCTCCTGCTTTCCGGGGAAACGCCGAAACGGACCGATAAGTTCAGTCGTATCATGGAAGGACGTCGGCACGCATTGCCCGGGTGTCACTGCTGCCAGCGATCACGGCATTGCAGGTCGCAGTGTCACCAGCACCGATGCCGCGGGCTCCGGATTGCGGGGCGAAGTCGATCGTGCTGATTGCGTCGTGGCGCGTCAACGACAGCGCGGAACGCCAATGCGGCAAGGGCGCATCGCCATGCCATCTGCCGAAAGGCGGCGCCCGGGGGTTCCGGGCGCCGTGGTGATCATTCCTCGAAACCGCCGTCGTCAAAGCCCGGGTCGTCGAAACCGGCGTCCTCCTCCATCGCGGGCTCCTGCTCCATCTCCGAGGCGTCGGCAGGGCCTGCGAACATGCCGCCGATGGCATTGCCCAGCAGCACGCCGCCTGCGACACCCATCGCGGTCTGCGCCGCGCCGGCCATGAAGCCACCGCCCGAGGGGCGGCCGCTGCTCCACGGTCCCGACCCCTGCGGCTGCTGCCCGTGGGCGGGCTGGCCGTAGGGCTGGGGCGCGGGGCGATGGGCCATCGGGCGGGGCTGGGGTTTGCTGCCGCCGAACAGCTTGCCGAAGAGCCCGCCCGAGGCCGGCGCGGGCTGCGCCTGCACCTGCTGCATCTGCTGTTCGGCGGCGTTCAGCGCCTGTTCCTGCATGATCACGGTCTGGGCCAGGTAATAGGCCGCGCCGGGATTGCGGGCGATCAGGTCGGCGATCAGCGCCTCGGCCTCGGGGTCGCGATGGGGCTGGGCTTGGGCAGCCTGGCCCAGCTTGCCGAACAGCCCCTCGATGGCGTGGCGGTCGTTCTGGTCCATGGGTTCGGGTCCTCTTTCGGTCATTCCTCGCGCTGGCCGGTCAGGCTCAGCAGCAGCTGGAACAGGTTGATGAAGTTCAGGTACAGTGACAACGCGCCCATGACCGCCAGTTTCTGGTGCGTCTCGGCATCGTGATGTTCGCTGTAGGCCAGCTTGATCGACTGCGTGTCCCAGGCCGTCAGGCCGACGAAGACCAGGATGCCGATGATCGAGATCGCGAACTGCAGCGCGGACGAGCCCAGGAAGATGTTGATGATGCTGGCGATGATGACGCCGATCAGGCCCATGATCAGGAAGCTGCCGAACTTCGACAGGTCGCGCTTGGTCGTGTAGCCATAGAGGCTCATGCCTGCGAACATGGCGGCGGCGCCGAAGAAGGCGCGCGCGATCGACGTGCCCGTGAAGACCAGGAAGATTGAGGCCAGCGACAGGCCCATCACCGCGCAGAAGGCCCAGAACAGCGTCTGCGCCGTGGCGGCCGAGACGGTCTCGATCCGGAAGGACAGGAACATCACGAAGGCCAGCGGCGCCAGCATCACCACCCACCGCAGGGGCGAGCTGAAGATCGGCACGTAGATCGCCGGGACCGAGGCCACCGCGACCGCGACCAGCCCGGTCACCAGCAGGCCCAGGCCCATGTAGTTGTAGATGCGCAGCATGTGCGCGCGCAGGCCGTCGTCCAGGACGGCGGCGGGGGCGAAACCGGCGCTGCGGCCGGTCTGGCGGATGGGTTGCATGAAAACCTCCGGTTGGTTGATGTCAGTAGAGCGTGTCCGACAGCGCGACCGATGTCGCGAGCAGCGGGTCGGCATGGTCGTCGCCCGCGACCAGCACATGCGCGATCTCTCCGATCTGGAACCAGGCGATGCCGTGGTCGGGCGTCTGGTGCAGGCGGGGCAGGGTCACGTCGAAGCTGCCGGCGCGGACCGCGAAATGGCTGATCGTGCCCAGATCGGGCGTGTCGAACAGGATCTCGATCCCCGGACCCTGGGGCGAGGGGAAGACCTGCGCGTCGCGCACCGTCCAGTCGTCGGGAAACCGGGGCAGCACGATGCCGGTGGCGGCGCGCATCTCGACCGGGTCCAGGCGGCTGATGCCGGGCTGCGAGGTCATGTCCAGGCGCAGCAGGCTGACCTGATGCGCCGACAGGGCCGCCGTGACCGATGCGGGGGCGGGCGATGCCGCGACGCCTTCGCGCACCGACAGCGGCCCCAGGCCGGCATGGGCCAGCCAGCCCAGCCCCACCAGCAGCGCGGCCGGCACGATGCGCAGGACCCGGCGCAGCTGCGCATCGCGCCGACGCGCCGTCGCAAGCCGCCGCGCGGCGCCCAGCAGCGGACGCGGCGCGGACGGCGCGGCCAGCGCCCGGCGCAGGTCGCGGCGCAGCGACAGGTCGCGCATCACGTGGGCGGCGGCGTCGGGATGGCGCGACAGATGCGCCTCGACCTGGGCGCGTTGGGCCTGGGTCAGCTGGTCGTCGACATAGGCATCCAGGTCGGCGGGGCCGATCTGCGGATCATCCTTCAGCATCGCGTCCTCCGATGATCTTGAGGGCCGGGCGTGCGGGGGCCTCGTCCTCGAACGCGCGCAGCCGGGCGCGGGCGCGCGACACACGCGACATGACCGTGCCGGGCGGGATGCCCAGCAGCTGGCCTGCCTCGGCATAGGACAGCCCCTCGACCGCGATCAGGGCCAGCGCCTCGCGCTGGTCGTCGGGCAGGTCCAGGAAGGCCTGGCGCAGCTGCGACAGGCGCAGGGCGTCGTCCTGGGGCGCGTCCTGGGCCAGGGGGGTCAGCTGGGCGAACTGCGCCTCGCGGCGGGACTGGGCCTGGTCGTGGCGGCGGCGGTCCAGGAACCGGTTGCGCAGGATCGCGCGCAGCCACGGTCCCGGCGCCTTGCCGGGGGCCAGCTGGCGGCGCTGTTCGTGGCCGCGCAGCAGGGCGTCCTGGACCAGGTCGTCGGCCTCGGCCCTGTCGCGGGTCAGCGCGAAGGCATAGCGCCGCAGCGGCGCCAGCAGATCCAGGATGGGGTCGCGTGTCCGGGTCATGATACAGTCATAGACGCAACCGGCCGCGGTTCTCTTCCCGGCTGCGTCGAAAAAATCCGCCGCGCCTCAGACGATCCCCGCCAGGTGCAGCGCCAACCCGGCCAGGGCACAACCCGCCAGCACCGGGACCGTCCCTGCGCGCAGGCGGAAGACCGCGATCATCGCGGCCAAGATCAGCACCAGCGCCGCCGGGTCCAGCGTCCGCCAGACCGGCAGGTCCAGGTCCAGCCCCATCGCGCCCACCGGGCGCAGCTGTTCGAACAGCACATGCAGCCCGAACCACAGCGCCAGGTTCAGGATCNCCCCCACCACCGCCGCGGTCACCGCGGTCAGCGCCGCCGTCAGCGCGTGGTTGTCGCGCAGGCGTTCGATGAAGGGCGCGCCCAGAAAGATCCACAGGAAGCAGGGGAGGAACGTGACCCAGGTGGTCAGCAGCCCCCCCAGGGTCCCGGCCAATAGCGGCGGCAGGCCGCCCGCCTCGCGCAGCGCGCCCATGAAGCCCACGAACTGGGTCACCATGATCAGCGGACCCGGCGTGGTCTCTGCCATGCCCAGTCCGTCCAGCATCTCTCCGGGTGCCAGCCAGCCATAGGTCTCGACCGCCTGCTGGGCGACATAGGCCAGGACGGCATAGGCGCCGCCGAAGGTCACCACCGCCATCACGCTGAAGAACCCGGCGATCTGTGCAAAGACGTCCTTGGGCCCAAGCGCCAGGAACAGCGCGGCCACCGGCAGCAGCCACAGGCCCAGGAACACCGCCGATATGCGCGCGGCCCATCCGGCGCTGACCCGCGTGTGATCGGGCGTGCCGTCGCCCAGCAGCGTGTCGGCATCCGCAATAGGCGCACCGCCCGCGGCACCGTGCCCGCCGCCGCCCCGAAACGCCGCCAGCCCGGCTATCGCGCCGAGGAACCCGGCCAGGGCCGCACCCAGGACGATCACCGGAAACGGCACGCCAAAGGCGAAGATCGCGACGAAGGACGCCGCCGCGATGCCGACCATCACGCGGTTTCTCAGCGCGCGCGACCCGATGCGGATCACCGCCTGGACCACGATGGCCAGCACCGCGGCCTTGAGGCCGAAGAACAGTCCCTCCAACGCGCCGGTATCGCCCCAGATCGCATAGATCCAGGACAGGGCCATGATCGCCACCATGCCCGGCACCACGAACAGAAGCCCGGCGATGATCCCGCCCAGGGTGCGGTGCATCAGCCAGCCGATATAGACGGCCAGTTGCATCGCCTCGGGACCGGGCAGCAGCATGCAGTAGTTCAGCGCGTGCAGGAACCGCCGTTCACCCAGCCACCGGTTCTCCTCGACCAGGATGCGGTGCATCAGGGCGATCTGGCCCGCGGGGCCGCCAAAGCTCAGCAGGCCGATCCGCGCCCAGATGCGCGCGGCCTGGGCCAGGGTCGGATAGGCGCGGTCGGGCATCACGGGTCCTCTGCAAGCCATGTCCCGCGCGGTTAGCCCGCGCCACGGGCGCCGGTCAAGCTAACGCGGCCGCATGGCGGCGCCGTGACAGGGGCACCCATTCCCTTGCGCCGCGTTCCATGGCAGGGCAACCCGACCCGACACGATGCCCCCGGAAGGAGACCCCGATGCGGTTCTGGACCACGATCACCCTGATCCTCGTGCTGTCGGCCATCGGCCTGACATACGAGATCGCCGCAGGCCGCGTGCTGGCGCCGTTCTTCGGCACCTCGCTGGTGACCTGGACGTCGGTGATCGCCACGATCTTGACCGGGTTCTCGCTTGGCAGCGCGCTTGGCGGGCTGGTGGCCGAACGCGACCCCGCGGTGGCCGTGCGCAGCGTCAGGCTGGCGCTGGTGGCGACGGCGGCGCTGATGGCGGCCTCGCCCGCGGTCCTGGGGCTGGTCTATGCCCTGGGTGCGCGCGACACCGGGGGGATGCTTCTGGCGGTGATCCTGGCCTTCTTTCCCGCATCCGTGCTGGTCAGCTTTCCGTCGCCCTTCCTGGCCAAGATGGCCGTCGACGCCCGTCCCGGCCGCGAGGGGTCGTCCCTGGGCATGGTCCTGGCGGCCGGATCGCTTGGGGCGATCGCGGGCGCGGTGCTGGCGGGGTTCGTGACGCTGCCGCTGGTGGGATCGGTGGCGACCTTTGCCGGATGCGGCGCGGGGGCGCTGATCTGCGCGGTGCTGGTGCGGGCTGGCGGCAAGGGGGGCGCGGGCGGCCTGTCGCGGCCCGATGCCGTGATCGCGGTCGCGGCAGGCGCGGTGGCGGTCGCGGCGATCACCGCCAGCGGGCCGCTGTGCCGTTACGAATCGGGGATGTCCTGCATCGACGTACAGCGTCATGGCGGCGCGGTGCGCCTTTATTCCGACCGCACCCAGCAGGCCGCCGAACGCGTTGCGGCCGATGGGGGCGACCGCCTGACGCTTGCCTATACGGACTGGATCTGGTCGCGGATGGACCGCGACCTGGGCGCGGCGCCGTCGGTCCTGTTCATCGGCGGGGGCGGCTATTCATTGCCCGCGATGCTGCTGGAATCGCGCGTCGATGCCCGCGCCGTCGCGGTCGAGATCGATCCCCTGATCACCCGCGTGGTCCGCGACAGCCTGCCTTGGGCCGGCGCGATGATCGACCGCGAGGAGGGCGCGCGTCTTGGCATTGTCCATGCGGACGGCCGGGTGTTCCTGAACCGGACCGAACAGCGGTTCGACGCTGTGGTGATGGACGCGTTCTCGTCGGGGTCGGTGCCTGCGCACCTGGCCACGCGGGAAACCTATGCCCGTCTGCGCGACATCGTCGACGGCCCGGTCTACGTGAACCTGATCGACGCACCCGACGGTCCGCTGGCGCGGGGCATCCACGCGATCCTGAGCGAGCTTTATCCCCACGTCCAGGCAGTCCAGGGTCCGGTCAGCGACCGCGGGTTGGCCAACATCATGCTGGCGGCAGCGGACGCGCCGCTTGGCCCGGTGGACGCCTATCCGGCGGAATACGGTCCGGTCCGGCTGGCGGCCGGACGCGCCTTCACCGATGATCGTGGCTGGATCGGCCACCGTTAGGACCACCCTGTCATCGCCGCACCGTCCGACCTATGGTCGGGGAATGCGAAGGGGGGCACCATGGCACAAGACTGGCTTTCGCAGTTTCCCGGACTGGCCAGATTGGGACCGGACCTGCGCGCGACGCTGCTGAAGCAGAGCCTGATCCTGACGGTTCCGGCCGGCACCGTCGTCTTTGGTCCCGGAAAGCCGCCCGAGCATCTGCTGCTGCTGCTGGACGGCCGCGTCAGGGTCCAGCAGACGTCGGAAGAGGGCCGCGAGATCGTCCTCTATCGCGTGGCGGCCGGGGAAAGCTGCGTGATGACCACGGCCTGCCTGCTGGCGCACGAGGACTACTCTGCCGAGGGGATCGCAGAGACCGACGTCCGCGCGGCGGCGATTCCGCGCGCGCTGTTCGACGATCTGGCGTCGCGGTCGGTCGAATTCCGGACCTTCATCTTCACCGCCTATGCGCGGCGCATGTCCGACCTGTTCATGGTGATCGAGGAGATCGCCTTTCAACGGCTGGATATCCGGCTGGCGCAGAAGCTGATCGAACTGGCCCGCGACACGGGGCAGATCAGGGCCACCCATCAGCAGCTGGCGGCTGAACTGGGCACCGCGCGCGAGGTGATCTCTCGGCAGCTGGGCGAGTTTCAGCGGCGCGGCTGGATCGGGCAGGCGCGGGGGGTGGTCGACCTGCTGGACGCGGCCGCGATCGGACGGCTGGCGGCGCAGGACGGCGGTGGGTCGCGCCCCTGATGGGGACTTGGTGATCTTGTCACCGACCGGCGTCGCGAAATCCTGTATCACGGTCGAAAGCCAGCACGGGGATCCCGCCATGACACGCAACATCGGACCCGCCGACCGAACCCTTCGCCTGGTGCTGGGGGCGGCCCTGATCCTTGTGGCCCTGGCCAGCGGTTGGCCCGCGTTTCAAGGCGGTCTTCCGCGCGCCCTGGCGGTCATCGCGGGCGTCGTGCTGATGCTCACCGCCGCTGTCAGGGTCTGCCCGCTTTACACGCTGCTGGGGATGCGGACCTGCCGCCGCTGATACCGCCCGTTTTCGACTTGAGGACCATCATGACCGACTATCCGATCGACATGTCCGTCGCGCCCATCGTGACCCCGTTTTTTGATCCGGCCACCCATACCATCAGCTATGTCGTGCGCGATCCGGGCTCCACCGCCTGTGCGGTGGTCGATTCGGTGATGGACATCGACTATGCTGCGGGGCGGATCACCTATGATCATGCCGATGCGATCATCGCCCATATCCGCGAGCATGGCCTGACCCTGGAATGGATCATCGAAACCCATGTCCATGCCGACCACCTGTCCGCCGCGCCCTATATCCAGGCGGCCCTGGGCGGCCGGATCGGGATCGGCGATGGGATCATGGTCGTGCAGGACACCTTCGGCAAGATCTTCAACGAGGGTACGGAATTCCAGCGCGACGGCAGCCAGTTCGACGCGCTGTTCAAGGATGGCGACGTCTATCATGTGGGCACGATGCCGGTCGTGGCCCTGCATACGCCCGGCCACACGCCGGCCTGCATGACGCATGTGATGGGCGATGCGGCATTCGTGGGCGACACGCTGTTCATGCCCGATGGCGGATCCGCACGGGCCGATTTTCCGGGCGGCGATGCGGGCGTCCTCTATGACAGCATCCAGAAGGTGCTGTCGCTGCCCGACGCGACCCGTCTGTTCATGTGCCACGATTACGGTCCCAACGGCCGCGAGATCCGGTGGGAGACCACCGTGGCCGAGGAACGCGCCCACAACATCCATGTCGGCGGCGGCAAGACGCGCGCGGAATTCGTGGCCTTTCGCACCGCACGCGACGCCACGCTGGCGGTGCCGCAGCTGATCATTCCCTCGCTACAGGTCAACATGCGCGCAGGCGTCATGCCCACCGACAAGGATGGGCGTCCCATGCTCAAGGTGCCGGTCAACGGCCTCTGACCCCGCCATCTCCAGACGTTCAGGGAGGAACAGATGGACCCCAGGACCCTTTCGCCGCAATTCGCGGTGGCGCCCCAGATCACCCCGCAGGACATTCCTGCGCTGAAGGCCCAGGGCTATCGCGCGATCATCGCCAACCGTCCGAACGGCGAAGGCGCCGATCAGCCGACCTTTGCCGAGATCGAGACCGCGGCCCATGCTGCCGGAATGCAGGCACGCTACATTCCGATCAGCGGCGGCATGGTCGGCGACGACGACGTCGAGGCCTTTCGATCCGCACTGCGCGCCATGCCGGGGCCGGTGCTGGCCTATTGCCGGTCGGGGATGCGGTCGGCCACGCTGTGGTCGCTGGCGCAGGCCGACGACATGTCGCTGCCGCAGATCCTGGCGGCCACCAGCACCGCCGGATACGACCTGTCCGGCGTGGTCCGACGCATCGCCAACGGCGGCCGCACACCCGTGGCCCGGCCCGATGCGACCCATGACGTGGTGATCGTGGGGGCGGGGGCGGCAGGGATTTCGGTCGCGGCCAGCCTGCTGTCCCGAAAGCCACGGTTGGACATCGCCATCATCGACCCGGCCGACGTGCATTACTATCAGCCCGGCTGGACCCTGGTGGGCGCGGGTGTGTTCACGGCCGACCAGACGGCAAAGGATCTGGCCTCGCTGATCCCGTCAGGCGTCACGCTGATCAAGGGCGCGGTCGCCGCGTTCGAGCCCGCCTCGAACGCCGTCATCCTGGAAGGGTGCCGGGTCGTGGGCTATGAAAGGCTGGTCGTCTGTCCGGGGTTGAAGCTGGACTGGGCGCGCATCCCCGGTCTGCTCGAGACGCTTGGCCAGAACGGGGTCACGTCCAACTACCGCTATGATCTGGCACCCTACACGTGGAAACTGGTCCAGGCGATGAGGCGGGGCCGCGCGATCTTCACGCAGCCGCCGATGCCGATCAAATGCGCCGGCGCGCCGCAGAAGGCGATGTACCTGTCAGGCGACGCCTGGCATCGGGCCGGGGTGCTCAAGGATATCGACATCCAGTTCATGAATGCGGGGGGCGTGCTGTTCGGGGTCAAGGACTATGTCCCCGCGCTGATGAACTATGTGCGAAAATACGACGCGACGCTGAACTTCTTTCACAACCTGGTCCGGATCGACGGCCCGGCGCGCACCGCGTGGTTCGACGTCGCGGCACCCGACACGCCTGTCCGCCGGGTCGAGGTCGCATTCGACATGATCCATGTCACGCCCCCTCAGACCGCGCCGGATTTCATTCGCGTGTCGCCGCTGGCGGATGCGGCGGGGTGGGTGGACGTCGACCAGGCCACGCTGCGTCACAGAACGCATGACAACATCTGGTCGCTTGGCGACGTGATGAATGCGCCGAATGCCAAGACGGCGGCCGCGGCGCGGATCCAGGCACCCGTGGTGGCGGAAAACATCGTGGCCGATATCGACGGCCGTCCGGCCCGCGCGCAATACAACGGCTATGGCTCCTGCCCGCTGACGGTCGAGCGCGGCAAGATCGTGTTGGCCGAGTTCGGCTATGGCGGCAAGCTGCTGCCAAGCTTTCCCAAGGCCCTGATCGACGGCACGCGCCCAAGCCGCGCTGCATGGCTGCTCAAGGAACGCATCCTTCCGCCGGTCTACTGGCGCGGCATGCTGCGCGGCCATGAATGGATGGCCAAACCCAACAGAACTTCCGCCCCCTAAGAACGGACCCTTGCCGGTGAAGCCCTTCCGCGCCTATTTCCCGATCCTGTCCTGGGCCCGCAGCTATCACCGGCGGACCCTGTCGGACGACCTGCTGGCCGCCGTGATCGTGACGATCATGCTGATCCCGCAATCGCTGGCCTATGCGCTGCTGGCGGGGCTGCCGCCCGAGGCGGGGCTCTATGCCTCGATCGCGCCGATCATCCTCTATGCGGTGTTCGGAACCAGCCGGGTGCTGGCGGTGGGGCCGGTGGCGGTGGTGTCGCTGATGACGGCGGCGGCGATCGGCACCGTCGCGGAGCAGGGCTCGATGGGCTATGCGGCGGCGGCGCTGACGCTGGCCGGACTGTCGGGGGCGATCCTGGTGGTGATGGGCGTGCTGAAGCTGGGCTTTCTGGCGAACTTCCTGTCGCATCCGGTGATCGCGGGCTTCATCACCGCGTCGGGCATCCTGATCGCCACCAGCCAGCTGGGCCACGTCCTGGGCATCGGCGCGGGTGGCCACACCCTGCCGCAGATGATCGCGTCGCTGGTCCGGGGCCTGCCCCAGGTCAACCCGGTTACCGCCTGCATCGGCGTGGCGGCGACGGCGTTCCTGTTCTGGGTCCGCCGCGGCCTGCGGCCGCTGCTGCGCCGCATGGGCCTGGGCGCCCGCGCCGCCGACATCGCGACCAAGGCCGGGCCGGTGCTGGCGGTGGTGGTCAGCACGCTGGCGGTCCGGTGGCTGGGCCTGGACCAGATGGGCGTGCGCATCGTGGGCACGGTGCCGCAGGGCCTGCCGCCCCTGACGCTGCCGCCGCTGTCGGCCGATCTGATCGGCATGCTGCTGGTGCCGGCGGCGCTGATCTCTGTCATCGGGTTCGTGGAATCGGTGTCGGTCGCGCAGACCCTGGCCGCCAAGCGACGCCAGCGCATCGACCCCGACCAGGAACTGATCGGCCTGGGGGCGGCGAACCTGGGCGCGGCCTTCACGGGCGGCATGCCGGTCACGGGCGGGTTCGCGCGGTCCGTCGTGAACTTCGACGCGGGCGCGGCGACCGCGGCGGCGGGGGCCTTCACCGCGGTGGGCCTGGCGGTCGCCGCCGTCGCGCTGACGCCGCTGATCTATCACCTGCCCATCGCGACGCTGGCCGCGACGATCATCGTGGCGGTGCTGTCGCTGGTCGATCTTGCGATCCTGCGCCGGGCCTGGGCCTATTCCCGCGCCGACTTCATCGCGGTGGCGGCGACGATCGTGGTGACGCTTGGCGTGGGGGTCGAGGCGGGCGTGTCGGCAGGCGTCATCCTGTCCATCGTGCTGCACCTGTACAAATCCTCGCGCCCGCACGTGGCCGAGGTCGGGCTGGTCCCCGGCACCCAGCATTTCCGCAACATCCTGCGCCACGACGTGCTGACCGATCCGTCCCTGGTCACCCTGCGCATCGACGAAAGCCTGTATTTCGCCAATGCCCGCTTTCTGGAGGATTACGTCGCCGACCGCGTGACCCCCGATTGCGAGGTCAAGCACGTGGTGCTGATGTGTTCGGCCATCAGCGACATCGACCTGAGCGCGCTGGAAAGCCTGGAGGCCATCGCCCACCGCCTGGCGACGATGGGCGTCACGCTGCACCTGTCCGAGGTCAAGGGTCCGGTCATGGACCGCCTGAAGACCTGCGATTTCCTGCAGCAGCTGACGGGCCGGGTCTTCCTGTCGCAATACGACGCTTGGACCGCACTGCACACAGGGGCCGAACCGGCCCGCCGGGTGATCAGAACCGGTTGACCGGAACCTTGAGGTAATGGTGGCCGTCATCCTCTGCCGGGGGCAGGCGGCCGCCGCGCAGGTTGATCTGCAGCGCCGCCATGATCCGGTCGGGCAGGGGCAGCGTCGCGTCGCGGGCGTCGCGCAGGGCGATCCACTCCTCGCGCCGGGTGCCGTCGCGGACGTGGCGGTTCTCGGCCCGGTGGTGGGCCACGGTCGCCTCCCATTGCGGCGCGTCGCGGTCCTTGGTGCCATAGTCATGGCCCACGAACAGGCGCGTGTCGCCCGGCAGGGACAGGATCTCCTGGATCGACGCCCACAGCTGGCAGCTGTCGCCACCCGGGAAATCCGCGCGCGAGGTGCCGGCATCGGGCTGCATCAGCGTGTCATGGGTAAAGGCCGCATCGCCGCAGACATAGGTGACCGAGCCGAGCGTGTGCCCCGGCGACAGCATGACCCGGATGGACAGATCGCCCAGGGGGATCGTCTCTCCGGGTGCCAGCAGGCGGTCGAAGTCGCGGGCCGGATCAAAGGTTTGGGGCAGGTTGTACAGCCCCGCCCAGATGCGGGCGATGTCGCCGACCCGGTCGCCGATGGCTGTGGGCGCCCCCGTCCGCCGCCCCAGCTGCGCCGAGGCCATGACGTGGTCGGCATGCGGATGCGTGTCCAGCACCCAGGCCACCGTCAGCCCCTGTTCGGCCACCAGCGCCAGCACCTGGTCCATGCTGCCGGTCGAAAAGCGGTAATGCTTGGGATCCAGGTTCCACACCACGTCGATCAGCGCGGCCTGTTTCGTGGCCGGGTCGGCGCAGACATATTGGATCGACCCGGTATCGGGTTCGTAGATGCCCCAGACATCCGGGCTGTTCGCGCCGGTGGACGGGGAATGGCGGACGACGCGGTCTTTCAGCAGGCTCATGCGGGTACCCTCAGGACGGGTGCGGATTTCAGGCGGGCGCCGATCCAGAGCCCCAGGATCATCGCCGGAACGAAGGCCAGGGTGCCCGGCGCCAGCAGCGGCAGGGCGGTCAGGGCGGGGCCGGGGCAGAACCCGCCGATCCCCCAGCCCGCGCCGAACAGCGCCGCGCCGGTCAGCAGCGGGCGGTCGATCCGGCGGTTGGTCGGCACGTCGAAGGTCGGGTTCAGGAACGGTGCCGCGCGCCGCCAGACCAGCCGATAACCGATGAAGGCGGTCATGGTCGCGCCGCCCATCACGAACGCCAGGCTGGGGTCCCACGCCCCGGCCAGGTCCAGAAAGTTCTGCACCTTGGCCGGATCGGCCATGCCCGACACGATCAGCCCCAGGCCAAAGACCAGCCCGGCCAGAAATCCCCACAACGCGCGCATCACAGCCCTCCGATCACATGGCGCAGCACGAACACGGTGACGAACCCCGCCGCCATGAAGGTCGCGACCGCCGCCAGAGAACGTCCCGACAGCCGTGCCAGCCCGCAGACCCCGTGCCCCGAGGTGCAGCCCGACCCAAGCGCGGTCCCCGTCCCGACCAGCAGCCCCGCGGCGATCATCAGCCCCAGGTTCGCGGGCACCGTCTGCACGACCGCCCCGCCCAGGGCCAGGATCGCCAGCGGCGCGGCCATCAGCCCCAGCACGAAGGCGATCCGCCAGTCGCGGTCGCGCGCGGCACCGGGCAGGGCCAGCGCGCCCTGGGTGATGCCCGCGATGCCGGCGATCTTTCCGAACAGGCCCATCACCATCACGGCGCTGATCCCGATCAGGATGCCGCCGCCAAGCGAGGCCCAGGGGGTAAAGGTCGTCTCGGTCAGCATGTCGGCCTGTCCTGTCAGCGGGGATTGCGCCGGTGGGCGCGTCTGCTAAGCTGTATATTCGATTCCTCTAAATAAGTCAAAGCTAATATATTGGACGACCTCCCCGATCCCTCCGTCGTGGCGCTGCAGGACATGGCCGACCACGTGGCGGCGCGGCTGGCGCTGGTCGCCAATGCGAAACGCCTGCTGATCCTGTGCGAACTGGCCAAGGGCGAACGTCCGGTCGGCGCGCTGCAGGCGGCGGTGGGCCTGGGCCAGTCCGCGCTGAGCCAGCATCTGGCCCGCCTGCGCGAGGCCGGGATGGTCGCCNCCCGCCGCGAGGGGCAGACCATCCACTACCGCATCAGCGATCCTGACCTGGACGTGCTGATGCAGGCCCTCTATGCCGCCTTCTGCCAGCCGCGTCAGGACGCGCCCGCCCGGTCCGATCAGGAATAGGCGCCTGCCGAATAGGTCAGCTCATAGCTGTGGCTGTAGAGTTCGAACACGTTGCCGAACGGGTCCTCGACATAGACCATCCGATAGGGTTTTTCGCCGGGGAAATATTCGCGCACCGGCATCCGCTGCCTGCCGCCCGCGGCGACGATGCGGGCCAGAAGCCCCTCCAGGTCCGGGTCCTGGATCGCGAAATGGAACGTGCCGTGGCGGCGAAAGTCGAAATTGTCGGCAGCGGCGTGGTTGCCCGCGAACTCGAACAGCTCGATCCCGATCCCGTCGCCGGTGGACAGATGCGCGATGCGCAGACGGTCCCAACCGGGGCCGAAGACGTCGGTGCACATCACGCCGATGGCGCTGTCATCCTCGGTCACGGTGCTGGGCTGCATCAGCACATAGAATCCAAGGACGCCGGAATAGAACGCGACAGCCGCGTCCAGGTCGGGGACGGACAGGCCGATATGGGAAAAGGTTCGGGGGGTGGGGGTCATGGCAGTCTCCTGTGTCTGGTCCATCCCACCTAGACAGGCGATGCCCGCATGTGAAATTATCATTCCGCATGATGATCCATACGAACTGTTATCGACGATGCTGAACGCCACCTGGATCGAGACCTTTACCGTCCTGGCCGAGGAGGGGCATTTCACCCGTGCGGCGCAGCGGTTGAACATGACGCAGCCGGGCGTGTCCCAGCATCTGCGCAAGCTGGAACAGCAGCTGGGCCAGCCGCTGATCGTGCAGTCGGGAAAGGGGTTCACGCTGACCGCCGCCGGGGCTGGCCTGCGCGATCTGGGGCTGGCGCGCCGGGCCCAGGAACGCGCCCTGCGCGAGGCGATCGCCCCGGACCGGCCGGATGCCGGGCTGGTGCGCGTCGCCTGTTCGGGCAGCTTTGCGATGCTGCTCTATCCGCATGCCATCGCGCTGATGCAATCCGCCCCGCGCCTGTCCATCCATGTCGAGGCCGCGCCGCAGGCACGCGTCCTGGAGGGGGTGCTGGACGGGCGGTTCGATCTGGGGGTCACCGACCGCGATCCGCGCCATCCCCGCATCGCAGCCGACCGCATCGGGCAGGAGGAGCTGTGCCTGGTGCTGCCCGCGGGACATGCGGTGCCCTCGGGCCTGGCCGACCTGCAGGCGCTTGGGCTGATCGATCACCCGGATTGCCAGCGCTATGCAGACGATCTGTTCGCGCTGAACTTTCCTGACGAATTCGACGGCGCCGACAGGCTGCGCGTGCGCAGCCGCGTGAACCAGATCGGCCAGATCCCGGCGCCGGTGGCGCAGGGCATCGGCTATACGCTGCTGCCGCGCAGCGGGCTTGCGGCCTTTTCTCAGGCGGACCGCCTGCGCATCGCGGCCCTGCCGCAGCGCCGCCACCACGAATTGTGGACGATCATCCCCCGCGGCCATCCGCCAAGCGCCCGGCTGGACCGGGTCCTGGCGGTGATCCGGGCCCTGGCCGCCGATCTGGCCTGAGCGGCGGCCAGGGACGCGCCTCAGGCGGTGCGGACCCGCCCGGACACCAGCCGCCCCTTGTGGAACGTCGCGTGGCGGGCCGAGCATCGGGCCACCGTCTCGGCCGAACAGCTGGCCTCGGTCAGAACGAACCCTGCGGCGTCGCCGACGGCGGGCCAGACCCGTTCGCCCTGCGCGTCCAGCGGCAGGACGTCGCCCGTGGCGATCCACAGGGACCGCGACAGGCTTTCCTCGTCGCTGCCCGCGTAAAGCTGGGCATAGAGGTTGGCCTTGTCGACCATGTCCCCGGTGCCGAAGGGCGACCAGTGGTCGATGACGCTGTCGGTGCCCGCCATGATCGCCACCCCCTTGTCGCGCAGGACCTGCAGCGGCATCACCGATTTTCCGATCGGCACGCTGGTGGCGACGCTGATCCCCTGTGCGGCCATGCGGCCCGCCAGTTCGTCCAGCGCGCCTTCGTCCATTTTGGCCAACGCAAAGGCGTGGCTGAAGGTCACCCGGTCGCGCAGCGCGGCATTCGCCTCGACCGTGTCGACCATGTAATGCAGCGCGGCGATGCCGGCCGGGGTCGATTCATGGATGTGGATGTCCACGCCCTTGTCGTGGTCCAGCGCGATCTGGAACATCGCGTCCAGCGATGCCTCCATCGCACCGTCGACATTGGTCGGGTCAAGCCCCCCGACATGCGTCACGCCCAGGTCCATCGAGTCCCGCATCAGCCCGTCGACATCCGAATTCAGCAGGCCGTGCTGGGGAAAGGCGACGATGTCGCAGTCGAAATCGTCCCTGCGCGCGGCAAGGGCCAGGTTCAGGTGCTCCAGGCTTTTCAGGCCGCTGACCGGGTCGATGTTGCAATGGCTGCGCGCCGTCGTCGTGCCGTGCGACAACAGCAGCTGGATCAGCTGGTCGGCACGCTCCTGCGAGGTCGGCAGCAGCTGGGGCAGCAGCACCTCCTCGCGCGCGATCATGTCCATGATGGTCTTGCCCTTGCGCGGCAGCGGGGCCTGCCAGGGGCCGCCATAGAAGGTCTTGTCCAGGTGGATGTGCATGTCGCGCATGGGTGGCAGCGCCAGCATGCCCTGGGCGCTGTAGCGGGGCAGGGTGCCGGTCGGCGCGTCATGGATCGCGGCGATGCGGCCGCCCCTGATCTCCAGCGTATGGGTCTGGGTCCGAGTTCCGACCACCGTGTCGCCGTCGCGCTCAACGCCCGTCTCCAGCAGCACGTCGGTCAGCAGGTAGTGATCATGCGGGATGTCCGACACGCCGGTCTGGTCCGGCGCGGCGGCATGGACGGGGGCAAGCCCAAGCGTGGCGCCCGCCGTCATGATGCCGCCGGTGCGGCACAGGAATTGTCTGCGGTTCGTCATCGTCTTTCCCCTTTGCTGGCGGTTCGGGAAAATCTAGACCGGCACAGGCGTATCAAGAAATTAAATGTTCAAATAGGATTCATGCATGAATCGGATGATCGATCCCCGCCTGCTGCGTGCCCTTGTGGGGGTGATCGACCATGGCAGCTTCACCCGCGCCGCCGAACAGCTGAACATGTCGCAATCGACCATCAGCCAGCAGATATCGCGGCTGGAGGATCAGCTGGGCCAGCCGCTGCTGGACCGCGACGCCCGCCCCGTTCGCATGACCGCGGCCGGAGAGCGGCTGACCGGATATGCCCGCCGCATCCTGGCGCTGCAGGATGAGGCGACGCTGGCGCTTGGCGATCCGTCGGGCAGCGTGTCGCTGCGCATCGGGCTGGCCGAGGACATCATGACCCCCGACATGGCCCGGCTGTTCGCCGATTTCGCCGCAACGCACCGCCGGGTGCGGCTGGACGTGACTGCGGGCCTCAGCCTTGCCCTGACGCGCGGCTATCGCGACGGCGATTTCGACATCATCGTGATCAAGGAGACCGCGCCCGAACCCGACTGCCGCGCCAGCGTCCCCGAACCCATCGGCTGGTTCCAGGGGCCGGGCGCCCCCGACGCCCCCGATCCGCTGCCCTTCGTGACCTTCCCGCCGGGGGGCCTCTATCGCGACCAGATGTTCCGCCGGGCCGAGGACCTTGGACGGCGCTGGTACGTGGCCTTTTCGGGCAGCAGCCTGTCGAACGTCGTGACCGCGGTCGAGGCCGGTCTGGGCATGTCTCTGCTGCCGGTGCGGGCGGCGGTCGGACGCGATCTGCGGCGCAACACGCTCTTTGGGGCGGAACCCGCGATGGTCGCATCGCTTTACGCATGGGAGACGGGCGGCATCGCGGCCCCGCTGGTCGCCGCGATGCGCGACGTGCTGGCACGACGCTGAGGATTTTGGCGGATCAGGCGGTCGTCCGACGGACGATGGCGGGGCCGACAGGGACCGATCGGAACGAAGGCCTGGAAACGACAAAGGAACATGCGGTGTCGAATGACGAAAAGATCAGCCCCCCTCTGACAGAGCTGAACATCAACACCACCACCGGAGGGTTCTACAACGGATTCTCGATCGCGGTGACGGTGCCGGCCAAGATCATCATCTCGGTCATCGTGGTCTGGGCCATCTTCTGGCCAATCCAGTCGGGCGCGATCCTGACCGGGCTGAACGGTTTCATCCTGCAGAACTTTGCGGCCTGGTACACCTGGGTCGTGGCGTTCTTCATCGTCGTCTGCCTGGCGCTGGCGGCATGGCCGGCGGCCGGGCGGCTGAACCTGGGGCTGGACGACGACCAGCCGGAATTCACCCGGTTCTCGTGGTTCTCGATGATGTTCGGGGCGGGGATCGGCGTGGGCATGCTGACCTGGGCCGTGGCCGAACCGGTCACACATCTGGGCACGACCCCGGAATCGATCATGGGCCTGACCACCCCCGGCGGCGCCGACAACGTGGCGATGGCGTTCAAGTGGTCGTTCCTGCACTGGGGGTTCAGCGCGTGGGCATGCTATGCGGTGTGCGGCCTGTCGCTGGCCTATTTCAGCTATCGCCGCGGCCTGCCGTTGACCATCCGGTCGGGGCTGACGCCGCTGTTCGGTCAGCGCCTGTCGGGGCCGCTTGGCCATGTCATCGACATCGTGGCCGTGGTCGCGACCATCCTGGGCGTCGCGCAGACGCTTGGCTTCGGCGTCGATCAGCTGGTCGCGGGCCTGGGCCGGATCGGCATCGGCGGGCTGGCCGATGCGGACGGGGCCGCGACCACCACCGGCATCGTCGTCGCGCTGCTGGTCATCATGGGGCTGTCGACGCTGTCGGCGCTGTCGGGCGTGGGCAAGGGCATCAAGTGGCTGTCCAACATCAACATGGTGCTATCCATCATCCTGCTGGGCTTTCTGATCATCTTCGGGGCGACCTGGTTCGGATTCAACGCGATGTTCACGGGGCTGTGGCACTATGTCATCGCCCTGCCGCAGATGAGCGTGAACGTCTTCCGATCCGACGGCGTCGAAGGGTCCGAGGCGTTCCTGCTGGCCCAGTGGCAGGGCTGGTGGCCGGTGTTCTACTGGGCGTGGTGGATCGCCTTCGCGCCGTTCGTGGGGCTGTTTTTGGCGCGGATCTCGCGCGGGCGGACGGTGCGGGAATTCGTGCTGGGCGCGCTGATCGTCCCGGCGCTGATGTGTTTTGTCTGGTTTTCCTGGGCGGGCGGCACGGCCATCGACCTGGAGATGAACGGCGGCGCCAACGGCGTGATCTTCGATGCCGCGAACGGCGACAAAATCTTTGCGATGACCGAGTTCATGCTGGCCCCGATCGGGGACTGGCTGGCCTGGGGCATGGCGGTGCTGATCGTCGTGCTGCTGCTGACTTTTCTGGTCACCTCTGCGGATTCGGCCGTGCTGATCGTGAACACCATCAACGCCGCCGGCGACGAGGGACCTAAATCCCGGCCGCATGTCCTGTTCTGGGGCGTGGCGCTGGCGATGGTCGTGGCCGGGCTGCTGATCTCCGGCGGGACGACCGCGATCCAGACGGCGATGGTGATCGGCGCCCTGCCGTTTTCGGTCGTCATGGCGCTGATGGCGGTCGCCCTGCTCAAGGCGATCTACAACGACACGCGTCGCGAGAAGGCGGGCGTGCCCTCCACCCATGACAAGATCGAGGGCGCGACGGGCAACGATGCGCCCGCAGGCTTGTCGGCATCGTCCAACTGATCGACGTGACACGTCTGGACGCCGCGGTCGGGGCGTCCAGACATGTCAATGGTACTGGCTTGCGTCGGAATGTGGCGGATTTGGCGGGTCGAGAACGCCGAGGTTGTTGTCATAAGTGTCTGTTGACGCATACGATTGTTCTTTCAAGTGCAACTGTTCATCAAATGTCTTGCGTCCAGTAGCCTCGCTGTCGGCGAGCATGGATACAGTCGGTCAAACCGTTGCGAAGAAACTTTCATAAGGCTAAGCTCCGTCACGAGCCTGATCCGCGCCCGGGTTCTGCTGCCTTCCATCACGCATTGCGGCAACGTGGCTGGCCGCGCGCGTCATTCGTCGAACTCGACGCGGATCGCTGACCCGACAATGCAAGCCTGTTCGATGAAGGTCGTTTCGACTGGCAGCTTGGACGGCACGATCGGGCAAAGAACCGATATGATGGCGAGCTAGAACGACAGCATCGCAAGCAGTTTCCAGCATCCAGTCCAAGCATGCGAACAGTCGAATGCGCATTTCCCGCGACAAAACACTGGCCTTCCCCGCGGGCGGCATCGCCTTGCCGAAAGCGGCACCGGTTCAGCGCAACGTCAACGGACGCTGTAGCGCATGAGGTCAGGCGGCCCCGGCGGCGACGGGGGAGGGGAAGACCGGGTTTCCGGTCTCGCGCTCGATCCGCGCGGCTTCGGCCAGCAGGCGTTCGCGGACCGCGCAGGCGACCTCCCACGAGGTGTTCGGGTCGCGGCACGGGATGCTGAACCAGACCAGGATCCCGAAGATGTCCTGATCGGCGACGCTGACGCTGGAATCGTCCAGATCGCCCAGGTTCTGGCCGATCTCCAGCGTGGCGACGTGGTTCAGAACCTCTTTGAACGTCCGGCGCAGCATGTCGATATCCGCCCGCGGGTCCAGCTTCAGCTTGAGCACGCGCAGCATCGCCGGATCCTGCAGGGTCCAGTTCGAAAACGTCTCGGACGCAAATTCCTCGACCGGGACGATCAGGCGGGTGCTGTCCCAGTTGCGCAGCTGGACGAAGGTCATGTTGATGCGTTCGACATGGCACAGCTCTCCCTTGTAGACGACGCGGTCGCCCACGCGCGCGGACTGGTTCAACGCGATCTGCAGCGAGGCCATGATGTTGCCCAGCACGTTGCGCGCGGCAAAGCCCAGGACGATGGTCAACGCCCCCGCAGATGTCAGCAGCGACAGCCCCAGATTGGCCGCCAGGTCGGCCGAGGAGAGGACGACGCCGGCCCCGATCAGGAACACCACCACCACAAGCACCCGGCGCGCGGCGTTCAGCCGGGTCGCAAGGATGCGGGCGTCGGCCTGTTCGGCGGCGGTCAGGTCCACGTCCTCTCCGGGGGCGACCAGGCCGTTCAGCAGGGCCTCGACGCTGCCGACGATGAACAGCAGCAGCGCCGTGACCACGCCCGTCGCGATGGCCGGCGTGACGAAGACGTCGATGCGGCCCGAAAAGACGAAGATGTTGCCCGTGACCCACCAGACCAGCGCCGTGACGCTGGCGATGATCAGCGGCTTGGACGATGCCGCCAGGATCCCGGTGGCGATCTGCCCGCGGGCGTGATGGCGCAGCACCTTGAGCGTGCGGTGCACGATCCAGCTGAGCAGCACCGCGGCCGCGATCAGGATGGGCAGGCCGATCCACTCCCATCGCATCAGGCCGCCAAGCGTCTTTTCCCGCATGCTTGGGGGTAGGGACAGTTCGAACCGCGACGGACCGTAATCGGCATGCAGGGCAGGGACGTCGCGGACGGTTTCGGCGGGAAAGACCCACAGAGGCTGGTCGGCGCCGTCGGGCTGGACGCGGTTCAGGCGGATCTCGGCCGGGACGGGGTCCATGGGCAGGTCGCGCAGCCGCAGCGACCGACGCGGCGATCCGGCCATCGCTTCGGTGTCGCCGCCCTGGCTTTGCAGGGCGTCGGGGCGGTCCAGCAGGGTCGACCAGTCCAGGACGACCTTGCGGTCGATCACGTCGTAAAGCTGATGGGCCAGGCGCGGCCCAAGCTCGGCCTGCCGATCGACCGGCAGTTCGCCCAGATCCAGCAGATGCGCCGCCGCCTCCCAGTCCTCCTCCTCGGACGCGCGCAGGAAGCTGGCCATGGTGGCGCGGGGCGTCTCGCGGTTGATCCGGTCCGGCGGCGTGCCAAGGCCGGGGTTCAGAGCTGACGTCTCGAACGTCGCGTCCTGCGCGGCCGCGGGACCAAGGGACATCGCGACCAGAAACACCAGCGCAAGGGATCGCAGAAGCGGAAGCATGGGCATCGTCCATTCCGTGGAACAGGTGACCCCGAATGCCGGGGCAGGCGTGGCAGCAGACAGGGCCTTCGGGAAACGACTGCCCCCGGATCGGGGCGCCCGGGCAAGGGGCACGACGATCCGGGGACGCGGGTCCGGTCCGGCAATGCCTGCCGGCGACCGCAACGGGGGTCAGGTCTTGAGGACGACCTTGGTCCAGTCGTTCTGGTTCCAGCGGAACCCCTCATAGCCCTTGGCGGCCTCCTCCAGCGGCAGGCGGTGAGAGATCATGAAGGTCGTGTCCAGCTCTCCCTCCTGGATGCGGCGCAGCAGGTCTTGGGTATAGGCCTGCACATGGGTCTGTCCGGTGCGCAGCTGCAGCCCCTTCTGCATCAGCGCGCCAAGCGGGAACTTGTCCATGAAGCCGCCATAGACGCCGGGGACCGACACGCGGCCGCCCTTGCGCACCGCCATCAGCGCCTCGCGCAGGGCGTGGCCGCTGTCCGCACCGACGCCCACGGCCTGCTTGAGGTTGTCCATCACCGTATCCAGGGCAAAGCCGTGCGCCTCCATCCCGACCGCGTCGATGACCGCGTCGGCACCGATGCCGCCGGTCATCTCCATGACCGCCTCCAGCACCGAGGTCCAGCAGGCTGCGTGGTGGCTGGACGCCGTCGGGGGCAGCGTTTGCGGCGGCGTAACGGCGCATCAGGCGTGGTTCCGCGACCTGCGCGCGGTGCCGGGAACGAGGGGTGGCGTGTCGGGACGACGATGCATGGGCGGGCCTTTCCTTGTGTTCTGGGCCCGTGATCGAGCAGGGGTCCAACAAGGGGATGGCGTGAATGTTCCAGCCCTTTGCCTCATCGCCCCCGACGGCAGGTCACGTCACCCACGGCCCGGCAGCGGCACCCTCCCCGGTCGTGACAGCAGTCGAGGACAGGCCGGGCAGACACAGGTCACCCGTTTATGTCCGATCGTCGGCGGCGGCGGAACGGTGCGACAGGGCAACGGTCGGGCAGGGCATCGATTGCGCAAGGAACCCCGGTCGCGGTGATCGCCTTACGTCTGCACAGATGACAGATTCGTGAGCTTGCGGACCTGCCGACCCTGCCCATTACAGCGCTGGAGAACCACGTGCCCCGTACCAAGACGACCCTTTCGACAGACCAGAAGGGGACAGCCTCTCCGACACGATTTTCCATGGTGGAATGGAAGCAGATCCTTGTTCGCGTGAAGACCGAGATCGCCAGCGACCACATTTCGGTCGTGTCGGCGGGCATCGCGTTCTATGCGCTGCTGTCGGTGTTCCCGGCCCTTGCCGCGCTGATCTCGATCGCGGGTCTGGTGCTGGACCCCGCCGACATCGCCAGCCAGCTGGACACGGTCATGGCCCTGATCCCGGAAAGCGCCGGGGCGGTGCTGCAGGAACAGGTCCTGAAGGTCACCAGCGGCGATGAGACGGCGACCGGCTTGGTCGCGGCCTTTGGTCTGGCCATCGCGATCTATGGCGCCATGAAGGGCGTCATGACCCTGATGGAGGGGCTGAACATCGCCTATGACGAAGAGGAGGGGCGCGGCTTCATCAAGCTGTATCTCAGCGCGCTTCTGATCACGGTATGCGCCATCCTGGGCCTGGCGGTCGCGATCGCACTGCTGATCGTGCTGCCGTCGGTCATCGCCTTCCTGCCGCTGTCACCGACGCTGGAGACCGCCGCCGAATGGCTGAAATGGCCGCTGATGGCGGTGCTGACCATGATCGGGCTGGCGGCGATCTATCGCTTTGGTCCGTCGCGCGCCGATCCCAAGTGGCGGTGGGTCAGCGTCGGTGCCGTGGCGGCCACGGTCCTGTGGATCCTGGGCACGGCGGCGTTCTCGCTCTATGTCCAGAACTTCGACGACTATACCGAGACGTACGGGACGTTGGGCGGGGTCATCATGCTGCTGACCTGGATGTGGCTGTCGGCCTTCATCGTGCTGGCCGGAGCGGAGCTGAACGCCGAGATCGAACAGCAGACCTCCGAGGACACGACCACGGGTGCCCCCGAACCGATGGGCCAGCGCGATGCCGTCAAGGCCGACACCCCGCCGCCCGGTCACGGGACGCCCGCCACGTCGTCGGGCCAGAAGGCCATCGGCCTGTCCGGGACGGGTCGTGACGCGACGGATGCGCCGACGCCCAAATCGGATGCCGTCATGGCGATCATCGTGCTGGGCGCCAGCCTGTGGCGGCTGCGCAAGGCGAACGCCCGCGACTGAGCCGCGGGCGTTCGGCCGGGGGACGGGGCGACCCGTCACCTGGCCGGGGCGTCAGCCTCGTCGGTGGCGGCGGGGTCGAACTCGCTCAGTGCGGGACGCTTGCCGATCGTGATGTGGTCGATCTCCTCTGCGGCGAATCCGCGGATCAGGGCCGGGATCATCATCGAAACCAGCAGGAAGATCGGCAGCCCGACGACCGTGATCACCTCCTGCAGGGCCGTCAGCCCGGCCTCTCCTGCCAGCAGGATCAGCGTTCCGGCGATGGCGCCTTCGGCCAGGCCCCAGAAGACGCGCTGGCGGACGGGTCCGGGTTCCGCCGTTCCCGTGCACAGCATGTCCACGACCAGCGACGCCGAATCCGACGAGGTGGCAAAGAAGATCGCCACGACCAGCACGGCCAGCCCCTGCATCAGCGGTGCCCAGGGCAGTTCCGCAAAGAAGGCGAACATCGCCAGCGGGACGGATTCGCTGACGGCGTTGCTGATGCTGCCCGCGGCGGGGCCCATCGCGGCACGCGCCGCCTCTCCCAGTCCGTCGATGGCCATCGCCTGCCAGCCGAAGATCGCGAACCAGATGACGGTGAACAGCGACGGCGCCAGCAGGACGCCGAAGACGAATTCACGGACCGTGCGCCCGCGGGAGATCCGCGCCACGAACAGGCCGATGAAGGGCGACCAGGTGACCGTCCAGGCCCAGTAGAACACCGTCCAGTCGCCCTGCCAGCCCCATTCGCCGGTATCCATCCCGCCGCCATGCAGCATGTCGTTCCAGAAGGCCAGGCGTGGCAGGTTGGACAGGTACAGGCCGATCGTCTCGACGACGCCGCGCAGAAGAAACAGGGTCGATCCGGTCACCAGCACGAACAGCATCAGGCCCACGGCCATGCCGATGTTGACGTTCGACAGCAGCTTCACCCCCTTGTCCAGGCCGGCGACGATCGAGATCGTGGCGACGATCGTCAGGCTGCCCAGGATCGCAAGGCGCAACCCGGTGTCGTTCGACCAGCCGAACAGCGCCGACAGTCCCGCCGCGACCTGCGACGAGCCTAGGCCGAGCGAGACCGCGACCCCGAACAGCGTGCCCAGGATGGAGACGATGTCGATCGTCTTGCCCACGGGGCCATAGATCCCCTCGCGCAGCAGCGGGTAGAAGACGGAACTGACCCTGACGGGCAGGTCATAGCGGTTAATGAAATAGGCGAAGGCCAGCCCGGGCAGGGCAAAGATCGTCCAGGTATGCAGCGCAAGGTGATAGAGCGATATCGCGATGGCATCCTGAGCCGCGACCAGGGTGAAGGGTTCGACCCCCGGCAAGGGCGGCGACTGATAATGGCTGATCGGCTCTGCCACGCCCCAGAACATCAGCACCGTGCCGATGCCGCCCGCGAACAGCATCGTGAACCACGAGAGGTTGGAGTATTCGGGCCGAGAGTTGCGCGGCCCAAGACGGATATGCCCGTGGCGCGACATCGCCGCATAGATCAGAAAGCCCAGCCAGACGTTCACCGCAAGGATGAAGAACCAGCCCAGGTTGGTCACGATCCAGGCCCGGCTGACGGAAAACGCGGCCCCGATGGGACCGGGCATCGCCACCAGCAGGACGACGAAGATCAGGCTGAGGCCTGCGGATATGAAGAAGATCGTGGGATCGACCCGCAGGCCCAGATGCTGTGCCAGTCTTTTTATGCTTTGCCCTCTTGGTCTTGAAATACTGGGGTCAAGCGTTACGCGGGCGCATCGTTCCTGAGAAATCTGCGCAGGCGCATGGTGCGCGGTGCGGAATTCCTTGGGGATTTCCCGGATCGAATGAGATTTGCTCCATCGCCTGTGCGGCAACGTGGGGTGGCGATCCTTTAAGGACCCGATTGCCTCAGGGTGGAGTGCGACATGTGGTAACACCTTGCGCATGACGGGGATGACAAGGTTACCTTGCAGTCTCTCGATGCGGAACGGAGGTGTTGTCGTCGTGACGCAGATCGGGTGCGTCTGACGCGGACAGGGCGCCCGATCTAGTGCATGACCACCATTTTCGGCCTGGCGTCATCCCGCAACGCGCACCGCATGAGCCTGACCAAGTTCGAAAGCACGCAGTCCAACGGATGGCGCCCGTCACCCTCAGGTGCACTCAAAGATCGCACGGGCGGTTCCCGGCACACGGCATCGCCGGAATGTTGCATCGCAACAAGGACATGTACCGGACAGGGCGTGCAGGATAGCGACGATCGACTTGCACATCGGGTGCTGCTGAAAAAACCGGCGACATGTGCCGACCCTTCATAATTATCTTTACAGACTGAAATCACCACGGCATCGTCGGTTTATAAACCAGTTTACTAAACCGCTTTATAAGCTTTTGGGGAACTCGCTTGGCCAATCTTCAGGATGTTGCGACAGCGGCTGGCGTCTCCAAGGCGACGGTGTCACGCTATCTGAACGGCTCTCTGGAACTGCCCGAACGGACCGCGTCCCTGATCGATGCGGCGATCCGCACGCTGAACTATACGCCCAATCCCCATGCGCGGCGCCTGAGCCTCGGGCGGTCGGACACGATCGCCCTGATCGTTCCCGACATCTCCAGCCCGTTCTTTGCCGCGCTGGTAGGCGCCGTCGAGGCCGAAGCAAGCGACATGGGGTTGGCACTGGCGCTTTATGCGACGCTGAACTCTCCGGAACGCGAACTCTCCTATCTTGACCTGGTGCGGACCGGCCATGCCGACGGGCTGATCTTCGTCACCAACCATGCCGGCACCGACAGGCTGGCCCAGAAGATCAACCACCTTCCTCGCTGCGTGGTCGTGGACGAGGATGTCGTGGGCACGACCGCCCCCAAGATCTTCTGCGACAACCGTCGCGGCGGCTGGCTGGCCGGGCGTCATCTGGCGCAACAGGGCCATCGGCACGTGCTGTTCGTCGGCGGCGTCGACGAGATGGTCAGCGGCGCCCGCCGCTTCGAGGGCTTTTCTGCCGGGATCGCGGAGGTGTCGGGGCCGGATCATGCGATCGACCGGATCAGCGGGCTTTACACCGTCTCTGCCGGACGCGCGGCCGGCCGGGCCTTCGTCGCGCGGGACCCGGCATCCCGTCCGACGGCCATCTTTGCCACGTCCGACGAACTGCTGATCGGCCTGTACGAGGTTCTGGCAGAGGCCGGCATTCCCATTCCGCATGAGGTCTCGGTCGTCGGGTTCGACGACGTGGGGCCGCTGCATCTTTTCGCACCCGCCGTGACCGCGGTGCGTCAGCCTGTCCGCGACCTGGGCCAGCACGCGCTGAAGCTGCTGCTGGCGACGGACAATGCCGATCTGGCCAATCACCCGTCAGAGGTGCTGCTGGATGTCACGCTGATCGAGCGGAACTCTGTTGCGCCGCCGGTCCGCCCCTTCCACCGCAACCCCAACAGCGAGGAATGACCATGACGACCCTGACCCGCCGCACCCTGGGTGCGATGATGACGACCGGCCTGATCGCTGCGGCCCTGCCCGCGCTGGCGCAGGACGGCAAGACCTTTGCGCTGGTCCAGATCAACCAGCAGGCGCTGTTCTTCAACGACATGAACCGCGGCGCGCAGGAGGCCGCCGATGCCGCGGGTGCCGAACTGCTGATCTTCAACGCGAACAACGATCCCGCGGCGCAGAACAGCGCGATCGAGACGTATATCCAGGAGGGCGTGGACGGCATCGCCGTCGTGGCCATCGACGTGAACGGCATCATGCCCGCGGTCCAGCAGGCCGTCGATGCCGGCATCCCGGTCGTGGCCATCGACGCCATCCTGCCCGAAGGGCCGCAATCGGCCCAGATCGGCGTGGACAACGCCCAGGCCGGCGCCGACCTGGCGGCCGTGGTCAACGACGCGCTGCCCGAAGGGTCCACCTTGGGCATTGTGGGCGCGCTGAACTCGTTCATCCAGAACGTGCGCATGGACGGGTTCACGGGTGCCCTGGACAGCGCCAAGGTCAGCATCGCGGGCACGGTGGACGGCCAGAACGTGCAAGACACCGCCCTGGGGGCGGCCGAGAACCTGATGACCGCCAACCCCGACCTGACCGCCATCTATGCGACGGGAGAGCCCGCACTGCTTGGCGCGGTGGCAGCCGTGGAAAGCCAGGGACGGCAGGCCGACATCGCCGTCTATGGCTGGGACCTGACCGCACAGGCGATTGCCGGGATCGATGCGGGCTATGTCAAGGCGGTGATCCAGCAGGACCCGGCGGGCATGGGCGCGGCGGCCGTGACCGCGCTTGGCACGCTGGCGGATGGCGGCACGGTCGAGCCGGTGATCTCGGTCCCCGTTACCATCGTCACGCAGGAGAACGTCGAACCCTATCGGGCCGCGTTCCAGTGATCGCAGCGGTCCATCAGTTCAGGCAGGGGGATCATCCCCCTGCAGGTCACCCCGCGATCCTGTCCCTGCAGGGCATCACCAAGACATTCGGGTCGCACCAGGCGCTGCGCGGGGTGGACCTGGACATCCGCGCCGGCGAATGCCTTGGGCTGATCGGCGACAATGCCGCCGGCAAGTCCACGCTGTCCAAGGTGATGTCGGGCACCTATGTCCCGGATGGCGGGCAGATCCTGCTGGACGGCAGGCCCGTGCGCTTTTCCACGCCGTCCGAGGCGCGCGCGCAGAAGATCGAGATGGTCTATCAGGACCTGTCGCTGTGCGATCACGTCGATGTCGTCGGAAACCTGTTCCTGGGCCGCGAGCTGAAGCGTGGCCCGTTCCTGGACCAGCCGCGCATGCTGGCCGAGGCCGAACGCATGCTGGCGGCGCTGGAGATTCGCATCCCGCGCCTGACCGCCAAGGTGGAGAAGCTGTCGGGCGGTCAGCGCCAGGCCATCGCCATCGCACGCGCCGCCAGCTTCGATCCCAAGGTGCTGATCATGGACGAGCCGACCTCGGCCCTGGCCGTGGCCGAGGTCGAGGCCGTGCTGGCCCTGATCAACCGGGTCAAGGCGCGCGGCGTCGCGGTGGTGCTGGTCACGCACCGGATGCAGGACCTGTTCCGCGTCTGCGACCGCATCGCCGTCATGTACGAGGGCACCAAGGTCGCCGAACGCCTGACCCCCGACACGAACCTTCAGGAACTGGTCGACCTGATCGTCGGCAAGGGAGGCCATTGATGGCTGTCTATACCGAACGCAAGGCCGGGTCGCCCCTGGCCGATTTCGTGGGCGAACATGCGCAGGTCCTGTCCATCGCGATGTTCTTTCTGCTGTGCATGGCCATCTTCGGGATGGCCAGTTCGACCTTTCTCAGCGCGGGCAACCTGCTGAACATCCTTCGTCAGGCGGCACCGATCCTGATCGTGGCAGTCGCCATGACCATGGTCATCACCACCGCCGGGATCGACCTGTCGGTCGGATCGCAGGTGGCACTGGTCAACGCGGTCTGCGCCATCGCCATCGGCGCGGGCCTGCCTTGGCCGGTCGTCGTGCTACTGATGCTGGCCTTGGGCGCGGGGGTCGGCGCGGTGCAGGGGTGGTTCATCTCGTACCAGGGCATCCCGGCCTTCATCGTGACACTGGCGGGTCTGTCGATCCTGCGCGGCTTTGCGCTGTACCTGACCGAGGGCTATTCGATCCCCATCACCGACGTGCCGGGTTTCTTCTGGCTGGGGCGCGGCACGCTGGCGGGCTTTCCGGTGCCTGCGCTGATCGCCTTGCTGATCGCGGGCCTGGGCTTTGTCGTGATGCTGCGCACGCAATATGGCCGCCAGGTTATCGCGGTCGGATCCAACATGGAGGCCGCGCGCCGCGTGGGCATGCCCGCGAAACGCGTGCTGGCCTCGGTCTATGTGGTGGCGGGGCTGGCCTCCGCCGTGGCGGGGATGCTGATTGCCGCGCGGCTCGGCTCCGGGTCGTCGAACGCGGCGCAGGGGTTCGAGCTGCAGGTGATCGCGGCGGTGGTGCTGGGCGGGACGTCGCTGATGGGCGGCAAGGCCTCGATGTTGGGCACCGTCCTGGGCACCATAACCATCGCGGTGATCGGCAACGGGCTGATCCTGTTGCACATCTCTCCGTTCTTCACGCAGATCGTGACGGGCGCGATCATCCTGGTCGCCATCTGGCTGAACACCAAGCTGTTCGACCGGGGCTTCCGCTTCGGGAGGGCGCGCGGATGAGCGAGCTGTCCCCCTGCCATGTCCGGTCGGGCCGGGTGATGACCGTCACTGGCCCGATCCCCTCGGCCGATCTGGGCCACACGCTGATGCACGAGCATCTGCAGAACGACTGTCGCTGCTGGTGGAACGCGCCCACGGACCCGGCGCGGCAATATCTCGCCGACAGCCCTGTCGGCATCGAGATCTTGTCCGAACTGCGCCAGGACCCCTTTGTGAACCGCCACAACATCGCGCTGGACGACCCCGACCTAGCGATCGCAGAACTGCGCGCCTTCACCGCCGCGGGCGGGCGCAGCGTGGTGGACCCGACCTGCCGCGGCATCGGGCGCGACCCCGCGACCCTGCGCCGGATCGCGGCAGAGACCGAGCTGAACATCGTGATGGGCGCGGGCTATTACCTGGCCAGCTCCATGCCCGACACGGTGGCGCGCCTGTCCATTAACGCCATCGCCGACCAGATCGTGGCCGAGGCACTGACCGGCACCGACGGCACGGATGCCCGCATCGGCCTGATCGGAGAGATCGGCGTGTCGTCCGATTTCACGCCCGAGGAGGAGAAGTCGCTCCGCGGCGCGGCGCGGGCGCAGGCGCGCACCGGGCTGCCGCTGATGGTGCATCTGCCGGGCTGGTTCCGGCTTGGACACCGGGTGCTGGACGTCGTCGAATCCGAGGGCGGGGATCTGCGCCACACGGTGCTGTGCCACATGAACCCCTCGCATGACGATCCGGTCTATCAGGCGACGCTGGCGCAGCGGGGGGCCTTTGTCGAATTCGACATGATCGGGATGGATTTCTTCTATGCCGATCAGGGGGTGCAGTGCCCGTCGGACGACCAGGT
Organism: Paracoccus sp. 08; assembly: GCF_024105395.1. Lineage (NCBI taxonomy): Bacteria > Pseudomonadati > Pseudomonadota > Alphaproteobacteria > Rhodobacterales > Paracoccaceae > Paracoccus > Paracoccus sp. 08. The sequence goes on from NZ_WEKR01000064.1 coordinate 146,578, forward strand.
GGCCCGCGCCATCCTGAGCCTGGCCGAACAGGGGTTCCTGGACCGCATCCTGCTGTCGCAGGACGTGTTCATCAAGATGATGCTGACCCGCTATGGCGGCAACGGCTACGCATTCGTGACCCGCCATTTCCTGCCGCGCCTGATGCGACACGGCCTGTCGGCCTCCGACTGCGACCGGCTGATGGTGACCAACCCGCGCCGCGTCTTCGACGCCACCTTCTGACATTCGCGAAAGGAACGACCCATGACAACCCGCGTGCTTCTGGTGGGCGAAAGCTGGACCACCTCGGAAACGCATTATAAGGGCTTTGACCAGTTCGGCTCGGTCCGGTTCCATACCGGGGCGACGCCCCTGCTGGAGGCGATGAAGGACAGCGATTTCCAGATCGACTACATGACCGCCCATGACGCTGCCGAAGGGTTCCCCTTCGCGATGGAGGGGCTGGCGCCCTATGATATCATCATCCTGTCGGACATCGGCGCGAACACCTTCCTGCTGCCGCCCGATGTCTGGCTGCGGTCCAGGACCGTGCCGAACCGGCTGCGGCTGCTGAAGGAGTGGGTGGCGCAGGGGGGCAACCTGCTGATGATCGGGGGGTATTTCTCGTTCCAGGGCATCGACGGTCGGGCGCGCTGGCGGGGCACCGCGGTCGAGGACACGCTGCCCGTCACCTGCCACCCTTGGGACGACCGCGTCGAGATCCCCGAAGGTGCGCAGGCCGACATCCTGCTGCCCGACCATCCGGTGATGGCGGAGATGCCCGCCGCCTGGCCGCCGATCCTGGGCGTGAACGAGGTGATGGTCCGCGACGGCGCGACCGTCGTGGCGCGCCTGCCCCTTGATCAGGGCGGCCATCCGCTGCTGGTCCTGGGCCAGCACGGGCAGGGGCGCACGGCGGCCTGGACGTCTGATGTGGGGCCGCACTGGCTGTCGCCCGAATTCTGCGATTGGCCGGGCTATGGCACGTTGTGGAAGAACCTGTTCGGTTGGCTGGTCGCGCGGTGACCCGATCAGTCGCCCGCCAGGATCGCGCGCATCGCGCCTGTGTCTGGAAAGGCGCTGACGGTGCCCGCGCGTCCCACCGTCCAGGCCGCCGCGATGGCCGCATGGCGCAGCGCGCGCGCGTCCAGGGGTGCGCCCCGCAGCGCGGCCGAGGCCAGCGCCACCGCCATGAAGCAGTCGCCCGCCCCGGTGGTGTCCACGACCACGCAGGGGGATGCCGGCGCGTCGATCCGTGCGCCGGGACGGACAAGGGCCGCGCCGCGCGCCCCAAGCGTCAGCACGACCTCGGCAACGCCCTGCGCCAGCAGCGCCGCGTCACCCCCCAGCATCGCGGCCTCGTCCTCGTTGACGAAGGCGCAATCGACCAGAGGCCACAGTTCGGCCACGTAATCCTGCATGGGCGAGGGGTTCAGCGCGGTGCGCATCCCGCGCGCTCGGGCCGCGCGCAATGCCGCGCCGGTCGTCGCCGCACCCAGATTGCCCTGCAGGACCAGCAGATCGCCCGGTGCGGCCTTTTCCAATGCGGCGATGGCGTGGTCCGGGGTCATGGCTCCTGCCGCGGCACGCGTGGTGATCACGGCATTTTCACCATGACCGGCCATCAGGATGATCGAATTGTCGGTCGCCACGCCGGGCAGGGCGATCAGCTGCGCCATCACCGGCTCGGCCGCCAGGCGCGCCGCGATCTCGCGCCCGCGGGCGTCCTGGCCCACCGCGGCGATCAGGTGACATGCCAGCCCGGTCCGGGCCATCGCAACCGCCTGATTGACCCCCTTGCCGCCCAGATCCTGCGACAGCGCCTGCCCGAAGATCGAGGCACCCGGTCTGGGAAAGTCGTCGACCGACACGGTCTCGTCCAGCGCCGCGTTCCCGATCACGAATGCCTTCATCACCACTCTCCGCTTTCTTGAAAGGTCAACCCATGACACTGATTTCCGACCGACCCGCAGGGGCCATCCGCGACATCTTCGAACGAGACAAGGCCTTGATCGGAATGATTCATTGCCCTGCCTTTCCCGGTGCGCCGCGGTATCGCGGTGCGTCGATGGACGACATCTACGACATCTGCATGCGCGATGCGGAACGTCTGGTGCAAGGGGGAATGCACGGGTTGATCGTCGAAAATCACGGCGACATTCCCTTTTCCAAGCCCGACGACATCGGCCCCGAGACCCCGGCCTTCCTGTCCGTCGTGACCGACCGCATCAAGCGCGCCTTCGGCCTGCCCATCGGCATCAACGTGCTGGCGAACGCCCCGCTTCCGGCGCTGGCAACCGCCGTGGCAGGGGGCGCCGATTTCATCCGCGTGAACCAATGGGCCAATGCCTATGTCGCGAACGAGGGCTTCATGGAGGGGCGCGCGGCAGAGGCGCTGCGCTACAGGTCGCTGCTGCGCGCCGAACATGTCCGCATCTTCACCGACGCGCATGTAAAGCACGGCAGCCACGCCATCGTGGCGGACCGGTCCATCCCCGAACTGACGCGCGACCTGGGCTTTTTCGACAGCGACTGCATCATCGCCACCGGCCAGCGCACCGGCGACAGCGCCAGCATGGACGAGATCGACGAGATCGGCGGGGCGACGCATCTGCCGCTGCTAGTCGGCTCGGGCGTGACCGAGGACAATATCGTGGCCATCCTGGGCCGGACCAATGGCGTGATCGTGGCGTCGTCGCTGAAGGAGGGCGGTGTCTGGTGGAATCCCGTCGAGCCGGAACGTGTCCGCCGCTTCGTCGCCGCCGCCGAGGCGGGGCTGTGACCCTGTCCGAGCGGATGCTGACCGAGGAGGCCGCGGCGTTCGACGCGATGGTCACCCATCCCTTCGTCCGCGATCTGGCGGCCGACACCCTGCCGGACGCGGCCTTCGACCGCTATCTGCTGATCGAGGGGGCGTTCGTCGAAACTGCCATCGCGATCTTCGGTTATGCGGTCGCCAAGGCCGGCGACCTGCAGGACCGACGCAAGCTGATTGCGTCGCTGGATGCACTGGCCCATGGGCAGATGGACTATTTCCGCGACGCCTATGCGCGCCGCGGACTTGCTTCGGATCCGGCCCTGCAGGCCGACCCGCGTGTGGCGGGGTTCCGCGACGGCATGCTGGCCATCGCCCGCGATGGCGATTTCGCCGACATCATCACCGCGATGTTCGCCGCCGAGTGGATGTACTGGACATGGTGCACTGCGCATCGAGACGCCGCGCTGAGCGACCCCATGCGTCAGGACTGGATCGCCCTTCATGCGGCACCGGAGTTTCGCGCCCAAGCACAATGGCTGAAGGAGAAGGTGGATGCCTTTGGGCGTGATCTTTCAGAAGCCCGTTCCGCCGAACTGTTGACCCTGTTCGGCAAGGTGCAGCGGCTTGAGTTCGCGTTTCACGCTGCGGCTTACGACGTTGCGAGTTGCTCCTCCCCCTAGAAGCAGGGCCGTTCGAATCTGGAGTTTTTGGCTAGCATTCCCTGGCTGGGAGAGGAGGCGCGAACTATAAAGGCATTGATGTTCATAGAGGCGCAACACAGGCGTTTGTCCTGAAGCAAGATAAGGAAGGCACGCCGGTAGCCCAGGTTTGCCGCAAGGCCGGGATCAGCCAGGCGACCCATTTCAACTGGTAGAAACGGCATGGCATTCCGCTGCCGGATGAGAGGCGCTGGAATGATGCGCACGCGCCATGGGTCCGAGCGCCGCGCCGAATGAGAACACAAGGCTCAAGAAGATCGTTGCCAACCTGACCCTCGACCGGGAGATGTTGTGAGGCACGTCATTCGTCGAAAGCTCGTTCGCCAGCTTGCTTAAACCGGTCGCGCCGGCTGGCTCATACTGCCCGTACCCGGAAACTCGTCGACGGGATGTTGGTAGACTGGGCCGTCTCGATCCGCCGGGCATGTGAGACTTTGCGCTTGAACTGTCGCGCTACCACGACAAGTCCCGCCAAACCGGGCAGGCCGCACTGGACCTGAGGATCCGGGAAATCTGCGAAACGCAGGTGCGCTGCGGCTATCGCCATTGTCGCTCGGACCGGTGGCGCAGCAATGGCATTCTCATGAGCCATGCGGATGCGCAGGAAAGCCTGAAGACTTGGCGTGGGCACGACAACAAAGCCCGACCCCATCGCGCGATCGGGTATCACGTCCTGATCGGCCTGCATTGTCGCGGCGGCGCAGCCCGCCCGTCGGCGTCTATAACCGGATGCCCAGATTCTCCGCTATCTCCCGCCGCATCCGGCTACTGTTCAGTGCCAGCCGCACCACTTCACGCCGAAACTCCGGCGTCGGTCCATCCCGTTTCCCATAAATTACTATTGGTTCCTCAGTTGGTGGTCTTTATATTTTCTTGACACGGTCAAAGAGTGTCTAAAATGTTGTCTAGGTTATTAAGAACGGTTTTGAGAGCAATCAGCTCACTCCTTTCAATTAAGCCTGCCTTTCACGTATTAAAAAGCTGCCTTAGGAGGCTGCTAAAAAATTGCGGAACGATTTGGTTGGTGCAACTCGTGTTTGGGATAGTGCTACAGCTGATAGCTAGTTGTCCGCTGCGTAGTCGTGCTCACCAAACGGCACACCGATCTCAATCATCAGAGCTCTGTCGTCCAGGTCGGTATCTGAGGCAATCATCACCGGTTTCGGAGCATCAAGCAGCCAGATGAGATTTCCATCTTCACGGATCTCAATACGGTTCTGATGATAAATGCCCACGCTTGGCGTCACACTTGTACCATCGAGGCCAAGCGGAATGTCAAACACTAGAGAGAGTTCGCCTGCTTTAGTGGTCGGTACAAATTTCGCAATTGACGCAAAGATGCCTCGGCTTTGACCCGATGGTGTAAGCATCTGGCCCCAGATGGTGTAATTGTAGCCTTCGACCATATTTTCGTATCCAACCGTTACCTCGACCTTACCACCGTCGCTGTGAAGACGGTCGTTTCCGTCCGACGCATCCGCTACCGAAATAACATTCATACGTTGAATCGAATGCACTTGAATGCCACGGGCCGGATCGGCAGCTTCACCCTTTACATCGATCAAGGCAGCTTTAACATCTACGGTGCGCAGTGTATTACGGGTGATATAGTCAATATTTAGGTCACCCTCGTTGCGGGGAACCAACAGATTAACTGACAGGTCCATTTCTGTGCTTTCGGCTGTAAAAGTAGTCTCAGCACTATCAACCTCCTCTTCGGAAACTGCATCAATCAGCGCGGTTGTCAGTACATAGTCTACGCCCTCTATAAGACCAGTGAGCGTTAGATTTTCCTGAGCCTCACCCCCAAGCCGTGTGAAGAACCTGTTCCCATCCTCAACATCCGTCAGGATGCCCGACAAGGAAACTTCTGCAAAAGCTCCTTTTGAAATAGCTGCGAACAGCATGGTCGATGCGATAAGCGACCTTTTTGTCATTTCCAGCAGTCTCCTCATGATTTTGGGCTGTTAATGGTACTTCACGGCTAGTTACTAAAATGTTAAGAAAGCCAATAGTCAAAGAGTAGATGCCGTCGTTCCCACCGGCCCTTCTGTGAGCGATGAGCGCAAATTCTTGCTCAGGTCCGCTCTGCCGTGGGACTTTTTTGTGCTGTAGGCTCTCATGATAGGTCCCATAGCTGATACTGCCGCCGACGCGGCGTTTTTTCTCTCGTCTAGGATCGCAGTTTGATGCGCTTAGATGCCCGTTCACGTCGGACCGACATACTTGGCATCGTGTGCATGATCTTCCCGCTTGCGGTGAAGCTGATGACGACCCCGGCGCAGACATCTGCAGGCGCGTCGCCGTTGATGATGACCAGCCTCTTTTTGCTCTTAACGTAAAGCTGGTGCGGATAGTCTGCGTCCAGCCGGTCAGCGCGGCGCGGGCTCCACTGGTCAGCGGTGGCACTTGAGGTGATACGGACAGATCCTGCGGTCCCATGACCGCCAGCGGAATGTCCGTGACGCCCGCCCTACCGCGGGCGGTCGGCTGTACAGGCTCGCCATCCTGCTTTTCGCCGTCATGCTACTCGACCGAGTAGCGGCCTTCATCGATCCGCAGGAAACGGTATGCCTTGTGCTATTTCAATGAAAAGCCACCCCGGGACAGTCCGCTGTCGTCCAGCACGAAGAAATCGCGAGACCGCGACCAGTTGATCAACGCTTCGGTGGTATAGCTTATCAGCAGGGTTCCGATGCGGTATCGGCCAGAACCTTATACCGCTAGGCCAGCAGCAGCTCCCCCGTGATCCGGTGTGGCAGGGCTTCCAACGGCATACCATCGGTAGCGGGGCGCTTCCACAGGTCGTGAGGCGTCCAGAATAACCTCGTTGGCACAAGCCCACAGGTCGAGGTTGCGCAAGATGAACTCGCTGCCATTGTCGACCCGATTGTCCTGGGGTAGCCGATCTGGGCACAGACCCGGTCCAGGGTCGGGACCACATCCTCGCCGCGAGAGGTTTAGCGCACGTCCGTCGCCGGGCAATAATGGGAATGGGTTTTGACGATGGTCAGGATCCGCAGCTTCTTGCCTAAGGCCAGCTAGTCATGGACAAAGTCCATGTCCCAGACATTGTTCGGCCCAACGGCTTCCGCACGGTCGTCACGCAGTTTGGCTTTCACACGCCGCTTGGCTGATCCCGGCCTTGCGGCAAACCTTGGCCACCGGCGTGCCTTCCTTACCCTGCTTTAGGACAAACGCCTGTCTTGCGCTTGCATGAACCTCGATGCCTTCATCGTTCGCACCTCCTCTCCCAGCCAGGGAATGCTAGCCAAAAACTCTAGCTTCGAACGGCCCAGCTTCTAGGGGGAAGAGCATGCTTTTCGGGCCTAGGTAGGCATCACTTTCAGTCTGATCTTCACGGCAAACTCTCATGGTGGGATGTTTCTAGGAGCCTGATGAAGTCTTTGGTGGTTGTAATCCTCTTTCTAGGCGATGATCTGGGCTCAGGCATTGGTCAGGGCAGAGAACAGAAACTCGTCTCGCAACGGCCCGTTGAAAGTCTTGATGAACGCATTCTGCACGAGTTATCCTGATGCAATGTAGTGCTAGGCAATGGTCGAAACCACCTCATTTTGAGTCATAATCATTATTATATGGTTTTGAGTAGCAGGGGTATATCGTACTTTACGATGCGACACGCCATTATCTATTCATGAGTGCATATCCAGCGCACCCTGCGTAAGTAAAATTGAAGAAATTGTTGAATGGGTGCCATGCAGTAAAGCGTATCCATCAGCCGAGCCTTTTTGTTTCATTGATTTAGGGTCAGAACCTATTGGTCTGGGTGAGGTTTCGCGATTTGCGTGGTTCAAGATCCCGAACTGAGGGTAGTGGAAATGAACAACGACGCGCAGATAGAGCGGCTGAAGCTGCTTTTTCCCGAGAGCCACGGGAAGCCAAGGGTCGACGAATGGCGCTTTTTGAACTGCATAATCTTCATCGATCGTAACGAGTTAAGTTGGTGCGATGAGCTGCTACCGGTTTTGTGGGCAGCAGGTTAAGCTAGCATAGCGCGGGCCTCGAACTCCATGGGGCTGAGATAGCCCAGTTTCGAATGGCGCCGCCGCGGGTTGTAGAAGCGTTCGATGTAGTCGAAGATATCGGCGCGGGCTTCATTTCGGGTCCGATACACTTTTCGGGCGGTGCGTTCAGTTTTCAGCGTTGAGAAGAAACTTTCCATCGCCGAGTTGTCCCAGACATTGCCCGCTCTGCTCATTGAGCATGTGATACCGTTGTCCGCCAGCAGGCGCTGAAACTGCTCGCTCGTGTACTGGGATCCCTGGTCGGAATGATGAAGGAGCGCGTCAGCCTTCCCTCGGCGCCAGACCGCCATCATCAGGGCATCCATGACCAGTGACGCATCGCGATCTGCCTTCATGGACCAACCGACCGCGCGGCGGGAAAACAGGTCGAGAACGACTGCGACATACAGCCAGCCCTCGGCAGTCCAGATGTATGTGAAATCGGCCAGCCACTTCTGGTTTGGCCGATCTGCCTGGAAATCCCGATCCAGGATGTTGTCCGCAATGACCGAGCGATCGCCATCGTCCTTGGGCTTGCCACGGCGCCGGGGCCGTGCCCTGAAAGCGTTGCAGCGCATCAGCCGCTCGATCCTGTGCAGGCCACAGGCCAGTCCTTCTTCCAAAAGATCGCGCCACACGCGACGCGCGCCATAGGTTCGATCACTGGCTTTGAAGCTCGTCTCGATCGCCATGACGAGCCTGGCATCATGGATCTCGCGGGTGCTGGTCGGGYGGTTGATCCAAGCGTGGAAGCCGGAGCGCGAAACCTCCAGCGCCTCGCAGAGCCAACTGACCGGCCAAATGTGCCGGTGCTTGGCAATGAAGGCGAACCTCATGTCGCCTCGCGCGCGAAAAAAGCTGTCGCCTTCTTGAGGATGTCACGCTCCGCCCGGAGCCGGACGACCTCTTTCTTCAGGGCGGCGATCTCGGCCAGATCGGCACGCATCTGCTCATTCCCGGGAAATGCAGCAGCCGGGGCTGCGCTCAATTCCCTCATCCAGCGGCGCAGCACACTCTCGGACAGGTCGAGGTCGCGTGCGGCCTGTGACACCGCTACGCCCCGATCGGTTACCAGCCTCACGGCCTCTGTCTTGAACTCACGGCTGAACTTTCGTCTCGTCATATCCACTCTCCAGTTCCTTGGTCGCGATCTTATCTTCGTGTCCACGAAACCGGCAGCAGCTCAGAACGCCGAACTAAGCGCAGAGCAGCGTGAGCGGTATGGTAAGTCCGGGCGCAACCGAGCTCCGATGAATGATCTGCAGATCTCTACGCGCTCGAGAGTTCGGTAACGCGTCCGCCGATCAATTTGCGCTTTCCGTGCGAGAGTGTCTTAGTCGGCCAAAAAGGAGTGCGCGGGTTGATGCAAGGCAGCTTAAGCCCCCCGGGGCGGTTGCTCAGGGAACGTCGACGGTTATCTTAAGCCGGTGGGAGCAGTGCTTGGAAACTCGGTGAAACTGCGCCCGCGGGAGGCCGTTGACCGCATCCTTTACGTCCTTATGAGGATGACCATAGCTATTCGGGCCTGCGGCAGCATAGCCGACGATTAAGTTGGGCATTGCATCTAGAACCAGGTCGCTGTGATTGTTGATCGCACCATGATGTGGAAGCATCAGCACATTTGTGAGCGGCGTGACACGCCGGTAGTAGTTTAAGAAGCGCTGGCGCCGCCGCAAGCCGTCGAGATGGGCGTCGCCGGTCAGCATCCAGCCGCCGGCTTCATGCCTCCAGCGGGGATGGTAACGGAAGCTCGAAAGCGACACATCACCGCGGTGCGCGATTACGGGACCGCAATAGAGCGTCATCGTGATCAGATTGTGGTCCAGCCACAGCGAGTCATAGCAGTCGCGCAATTTGTCCCGAACGCTGGAATTTTTGGCATTCGCGACGATGGCCCTCTTATCGAGCGGTGTGCCGAACGCATTCTCTAGCGCCTGCTCGAACGCGCGCATCTGCTTTGCGGACGGTAGATGGACGTAGGGTATCAGTGCCCAGTTGAGCGCACCCTTCGGTGTCATCAATTGCACGGCAGCGCCGGGCGGCGCTTGCATAATCGCGACGCGCTCGGACAAACCATGCAGAATAGGATCGAGAACCAACTCGGTCGCCGCTTCCGGCGGCCTAGTCCATTTCGGAGAGCACTCGCCAGCTCGGTCGTCACTAGGATCGAACGGCAGGAACGGCCCGTCTTCGTCATCATCGTCGGCAGTTCCGCCTACGAAGGTGATAGTCTCGACGCCGCGGCTACCGAACCACGCGGAAAAGTCATTTGTGGCTTCAATGAACGTGCCGGACAAAGCGCCGCTCGAGGCATCCCGTGCCATGATGGCCAGTAATATACTCTCGTTGAGGTAGGGGAGGACGACCTCGCGAACCTTGATTTGGCTAAGAAGTTCATCGACACCGCCGACATGATCACTGTCAAGATGCGACAGGAACAACATGTCGATGTCGCCACCATCTGTGACCGTCTTGATTTCCCGTCGTAGCGCGTCCCTCTGGTTCGAACCGCAGTCATAGACCCAGCGCAGCGGCTTTCCCTGCGACGTCAGTTCACCACTGAACAGTCCACCCTGGCCAACCGCGTGCTGCACCATCCTGACCTGCATGCCCCCCCCCTGATCCCGAACTCTATGCAGGATAGTAACGACATTTGCGCAGTCTTGTATCGTTGTCGCTTAAAATCTAATGAGATTGTTTTCTCATTTAGGCCTCTCTCGTCCTTTGCGCTTCTTCTGGACATAGGTTTCGTCGAAGAGATACTATGTGCCGAGATCGAACGCGCGGCGTGTAAGGGACACGAGCGTCCCGTCGCTCGGCGTGAACCCGGGCTACCCGGTCCTCGCGGCCCGCGACAACTGGTCTGTTGCCCCGATGGCAGCGAAGTTGGCATCTTTCCGGAAGACCTGTATGATCTCGTCAAGGCTGGGCCAGCATATGAGGTCGTAGCGGGTCGTGAGCATCTGCAGGTCCTCCATCAGGTGGAAGCGGTGGTGGGAGATTGTTCCGTCCGCCATCACTACTGGACGTGAACCCCCCTGCTCATCGAACTATACTAGAGGGCCGCGGGCAACGTAGCTTTCTGGCGGCTCCTACGCGCCGGTCGCAACATGAATGCTTCAGAACCCGAACTAACCAATCGTTCTAGCTGCTGGGATCGCCTCAAGGTGTATAGCCAACACCACCACCCCTCGCTCTTGACAGACAATTGCGTCAGGCGGCTCAAGTGCAACGAACAGCTAGGAAACTAGGCATGAGCAATTTCAGATACATCCGGATGGCAGGTAATGACCTCGGTTGGAAGCGGCCGCATGGTGGCCGCATGGGTGGAAAAGATTATCTCGGGAAGGAGGGTCTAGGACACGAGGATTGGAATTTCGCTAAGGATGTCTGGAAGGACGGGCGCTACCATCTTTATCTCAGAGGAACTCCTGCCGGATTTGATAAGGCTCATTTTAATTTTGTCCTCGGGACGCATGCCAGGCCACTTCCGATGATTATCGGTTTTGTTGAGAATGCAACTTTTGGCCTCTCAGAATTGCCAGATCAGGTTCTCCAAAGGCGTGCTCAGGAGCTATTTGCACTCAACGAAGACGAAAGCCTCGGATCTCGATATGGTGGAAAATCCGTCAAGCAGATTGTGAAGCTGCTGAAGAAGGAGGTTGTCGACTATCGGGTTTCCGTCGCGCCTCAGGACCTGCACGTCCTCGTGCAGCCGGTCCCGATGCCGTCAGATATCTACAAGGTTACCCATCCGGGTTTCTACCCGCTCGATTTGACTGAAGATCAATATTACGCGCTGAAAGAGCGGGCTCTGCTTCCTGATACGCTTTCGTCCCTTGACCAAGAGGAGGAGTCAAGCTTCCTGGAAGGGCCTCTGCTTGAAAGGCTTCACAAATCACGCGAGCGGAGCCGGGCCGTTGTCGAGCAGGCTAAGAAGCGGTTCATTCGCAAGCATGGGCGGCTTTTCTGCGAAGCGTGTGATTTCGAACCGGAGGAGTATTTTGGAGATAAAAAGCTGCGCGACCGCATTATCGAAGCGCACCACGATCTGTGGCTGTCTAGTCCTCAGCACTGCGGGGAAACAAAGCCTTCAGACCTAAAAATGGTCTGCCCGAACTGTCATCGGGCCATCCATACAATTAGGCCTTGGCTAAAGGTCGAACAGCTCAGGGAACTGCTTGGAACTGACAAGTAGCCGTGACGGCGGCAACTTCCTCTCGGATGGGGATTAGATCGCATGGCCGTGGGGCTTGCGGCGAATGACTTGAAAGTCCCAAAACAAACACGGTGTATTTGTGGTCGCTTACGCCATGAACCAACGTCCGGTCTGGAGAAGCTGCACTGTGCCGCCTGGCGTATGTCGACCGTCCGCAATGGGCCGACCGGGGCGGAAAGCCCCGGCCGATAGGATGGCTACAGGTCTATCGCCTCTGACAGCGACAGCGCATCCTCGATATCGACCCCGAGATAGCGCACCGTGCTGTCCATCTTAGTGTGGCCAAGCAGCAGCTGGACAGCGCGCAGGTTACCAGTCTTCTTGTAGATCTGGGCAACCTTGGTGCGCCTCATCGAATGGGTGCCGTAGGCGCTCGGCTCCAGACCAAGCGACATGACCCAGCCCCGGACGATCCTGGCATACTGCCGTGTCGACAGGTGCGCGCTTCCGTGGATCCGGCTTGGCCACAAGAAGTCGAGCCCGATCATCTCGGGGTTCCGGATCCAGCGGTCCAGGGATTGACGGGTCGTGTCAGTGATCTCGAACCGGACGGGTTTTCCCGTCTTGCTCTGGATCATCGAGGCGCGCTCCTTAACGTGCCCCGCCCCGAAAACGTCTCGGACTTTCAAAGCCACGAGGTCGCACCCGCGGAGCTTGCTGTCGATCGCCATATTGAACAGTGCGAGATCGCGGGCATTGCCTGCCATCTCAAGCCTGACCCGGATCGACCAGACGTGCCGCGGCAGGAGCGGCCGCTTTTGACCAACAATGCGGCCCTTGTTCCAACTGACGCGCGCAGGCCTGACGGCGGGAAGAAGATCGACTGACATGATGACACCTCCTGTCCGCCATGCCCGCCCTTCTTCGATAGTGTCGACAAAGCAAGCATATCATCCCGCGGGCTCGGCGTCTGCGCTCAAGCCGGCATCAGGAGCGGCAGGATACCGACTGAAGGGGGGGCGAAGGACTCCTGTCGGCAACGGCGGCAGTATCAACGCCACGAGCACATCACCGACGCTCAGGCTACCTGCAGAAACTGCCGGTGCGGCAAGAGACAGCCCGAAGCGGTCATTCAAAGTTTGCAGATGCTGCTTAGCAGCGTTGCTATGAGGATCTCTAAGTTGGTCACTTCGACATTGGCTAATTGACCTCCAGCCTGTCGCCATGAGGTGAAAGTGCGTTTGGGGCACGTCCAATCGAGCAGGAAGATGCATCCTGGGCGTCGCAGACAGGAAACATGTGAGTAGACACATCAAACCTTGTGCCTAAGCGCATCTGTCAGCGCCTTGAACACCGGCATGTTCTGACGTCGGCTTGGATAATAGAGGTAATACCCCTCAAAGAACGGGGACCACTCGTCCAGCGCCAGGACAAGGGTTCCTGCCTCCAACTGCGCTGCGACGATGTTCTCGGGCACATAAGCGATGCCCAGCCCAGCCACGGCAGCATCGATCATCGCGTAGGAGTTGTTGAAGGTCAGCTGGCCATCCACCCGCACGCGCAGGGGCTGGCCGTCCTTTTCAAACTCCCACGCGTAGAGACCACCGGCGGTGATATGGCGCATGTTGATGCAGCTATGGCGTAGCAGATCTTGCGGATGCCTGGGCATCCCGCGGCTGGCGAGGTAATCGGGCGAGGCCACCGCCACCAGTCGCCAGTCCGCGCCGATGCGTATGGCGATCATGTCCTTCTCGATGCTCTCGCCCAGCCTGACCCCGGCGTCGAAACCTTCCTCGACGATATTGCGGAAGCTGCTGTCGAGGCTGAACTCGACGCTGATCTCGGGATAGGCGGCCAGCATCGGCTTCAGCTTGGGCCACACCACGCTATCGAAGGCATGGTCGGACAAGGTCAGCCGGAGCGACCCCGACGGCTTGTCGCGCAGGGCCGACAATGCAGCGATCTCGTCCTCGATCTCTGCAAGGCGGGGGGTGACGGTGTCCAGAAGCTGCTGGCCCGCTGCCGTAAGGGCCACGTTGCGCGTCGTGCGCGTCAGGAGGGGAAAGCCCATCCGCGCCTCTAGCTGCCGGATTGTGTGGCTAAGGGTGGATTGGGCCACGCCGATCCGGGCCGCGGCTTTGGTAAAGCTGCGCAGTTCGGCCACGGCCTGGAACCAGACAAGGTCGTTGAAGTCGGGTTTGCGCATCATGTCCCTTTGCCTGGCTTTGCCACAGACTAATCGACCTCATCGATAAGTCCATGCGGAACTGGCCCGCTAATCGCGATGATCTCATGGGGCTAGGTTCCTGCCAACCCGGACCGACGCAGGACACCCCATGGACATGACATTGAAAGACACCAGCACCCAGGGTGCTGCATGGGGTGCGGTTCTGGCCATGTCCTTGTGTGTGGCCATGCTGATCGCGTCGGAGTTCATGCCGGTCAGCCTGCTGACGCCGATGGCCGAGGGCTTGGGCGCGACCACCGGGCAGACCGGGCAGGCCATCTCGATCAGCGGGTTGTTCGCGGTCATCGCCAGCCTGCTGATCACCACGGTGGCGGGAACGCTGAACCGCAAGGGCGTGCTGCTGGGCATCACGGCGCTGATGCTGGTGTCGCTGGTGCTGGTCGCGCTGGCGCCGAACTTCACGGTGCTGATCATCGGCCGCGCCCTGCTGGGGCTGTGCATCGGTGGGTTCTGGGCCTTGGCGACGGCGGTCATCATGCGGCTGGTGCCTGCGGATGATGTGCCCCGCGCGCTGGCGCTAATGTATGGCGGACAGGCCATCGCGGCGGCCTTCGCCGCGCCGTTGGGCAGTTATCTGGGCGGCCTGTTCGGATGGCGCGAGGTCTTCTGGGCGTTGGTGCCCATCGTCGCGCTGAACCTGATGTGGCTGGCTGCTGCCCTGCCGTCGCTGCCCGCTGAAAAGCGCGGAGATTTCGGCTCGCTGCTGGCGGTCCTGCGCCGCCCCTATTTCGCGCGCGGCCTGCTGTCGGCAGTGTTGTCCTGGGGGTCGGCGTTCATGATGTTCACCTATCTGCGCCCGTTCCTGGAGCAGGTGACGCAGGTCGATGTGACGACCTGTCGGTCCTGCTGCTGGTGCTGGGCGGCGCGGGCTTTCTGGGCACCTGGGGCTCGGCCCGGCTGATCGGCCCCCGGATCGCGCCACTGTTGAAACTGCCCGCGCTGGTGATGGGCGCCTGCACGATCCTGCTGCCGTTCCTTGGCGGATCGGTTGTGGGCACGGCCATCCTGCTGGCCATCTGGGGTGCGATGAACACTGCCATGTCGGTGATCTGGATGACCTGGATGGCGCGCAACGTGGACGACGCGCCCGAGGCCGGGGGCAGCCTGATGGTCGCCGGGGTCCAGGCCTCGATCATGCTGGGGGCGGTGCTGGGCGGGCTGCTGCTGGATGGCATCTCCATCAAGGCGGTTCTTGCCGGCAGTGTCGCCCTGGCTGTCTCCGCACTGGCGCTGATCGGCACGGGCCGCGGCCTTATGAAGCCGAACCAAACCACCGCATCCTGAAACGCCTCGCTTTCCCGCGACCAACAACCCTGTCGAAAGGACATGCCATGACCAAAACTGGAATCGACCGCCGCGCGCTGATGCAGTTGACCGGAATGGGGCTGGCCGCCCTGACGACGGTGTCGATGGCGCCTGGCCGGGCCGCCGCCCAAACCGACGCCGCATGGGACAAGACCTTCCAGCAAAGCGAAAATATTGACCATGAGAAGGTCACCTTCACCAACCGCTATGGCATCACCTTGTCGGGCGATCTGTATCTGCCGCGTGATCGCTCCGGCCCGCTGCCGGCGCTGGCGATCGCCGGACCATTCGGCGCGGTCAAGGAACAGTCGGCAGGTCTGTATGCCCAGACCATGGCCGAGCGTGGCTATGCCACCATCGCCTTCGATCCGTCCTTCGTCGGCGAAAGCGGCGGGATGCCCCGCCAGGTCGCATCTCCCGACATCAACACCGAGGATTTCAGCGCCGCCGTCGATTACCTGGGCCTGCGCGCTGAGGTCGACCGCGAGCGGATCGGCATCATCGGCATCTGCGGTTTTGCCGGCATGGCGCTGAATGCGGTGGCCGTGGACAAGCGCGTCAAGGCCGTGGCCACGACCAGCATGTATGACATGACCCGCGTGATGGCGCGGGGATATGACGACGCGATGACCCCGGAACAGCGCAGTCTGGCGTTGACCGACATGAGCCGCCAGCGGTGGACCGATGCCGAGACAGGCATCCCTACATTGGCTGGCGGCCTGCCCGAGACGCTGGACGGCGTCGATGATCCGGTCATCCGGATGTATTTCGACTACTACAAGACGCCACGTGGATTTCACGAACGCTCGGTGAACTCGACCACCGGCTGGACGGTCACGAACCCGCTGTCCTTCATGAACATGCCGATCCTGACTTATATCGACCAGATATCGCCCCGCCCGATGCTGCTGATCGCCGGCGAGAACGCTCATTCGCTGTATTTCAGTGAAGATGCCTTTGCCGCCGCTGCCGAGCCGAAGGAACTGATGGTCATCCCCGGTGCCGATCACGTCGATCTCTATGATCAGACCGACATCATTCCCTTCGACCGACTGGCCGAGTTCTTTGCAAGCCATCTGGCCTGATCTACGGGGGCGGCCACGCGCCGCCCCTGTCCATTCCTGAACGACGACCATTTTCGCCACCCAATCTGCCGGATGCGGGGCGGATCGCCCGGCATCGAAGAAAGGATCGACATGACACGTCTGCCCCATGCCATCACCCTTGCCACGTTTTATGCACTACCCCTGAATGCGCAGGAAGCGGCCACACCTGACGCGGTCTCCCATATTGCCCCGCAACTCGGCCGCTATACCCAGGACGTTCTGGCCGACCGGCTCTGGGCTGATCAGGACCGGCTGACGACGCGCGACCGGTCGCTGCTGACCGTCTCGGCCCTCGTCGCCACGGGGCGTGCGGACCAGCTTGACCGATATATTGCCACCGCACTGGACAGCGGCGTCACCCCCGAGGAGCTGTCGGAGTTGGTCACGCATCTGGCCTTCTATGCAGGTTGGCCCGTGGCGCTGCAGGCGCTGGACCAAATCGCGGCGGTGCTGACCAATCGCGGAATCGCCGCGGATGTGTCACTGGACCCCGAACTGCTGCCCTATGACAGCGAGGCCGAGGCTGCGCGCTTGGCCACTGTCGACCAGACCGCGCGTCCGGTGTCGCCAGGCTTGGCCGATGCCACGGACCAGGTGCTGTTTGCCGACCTGTGGCGCCGCCCCGGCCTTGCGCCCCGCGACCGGTCCCTGGTGACGGTGGCCGCGCTGATCGCAAACGGTCAGGCCGAACAACTGCCCTTCCACTTGAACCGCGCCATGGACAACGGCCTGACCTTCGAGGAGGCCGCCGAGATCCCCCATCAGCTGGCCTATTACGCGGGCTGGCCGCGCAGCTTTTCGGCGCTAACGCCTATGCGGCAGGTCTTCGAGGCCCGCGGCGACATCGCCACCGACGAGGCCGCAGTGGAAACGCCGGACAGCATCTCCATCGTGCGCGCGGGTGGCGAGACCTTTGAGGCCGCAGCCGAGACCTTCACCGGCAGCGTCACCGTCGGCCCGTCGTTCGAAGCGCCGGGTGATGCCCGGGTCAGCGGCGCGCTGGTGACGTTTCAGCCCGGCGCCCGCACCGCCTGGCACAGCCACCCTCTGGGCCAGACGCTGTATATCACGCAAGGGTGCGCGCTGATCCAGTCCGAAGGGCAGGATGTCCTCACCGCCGGTCCGGGCGATATCGTCCAGATCCCGCCCGAGGTGCGGCATTGGCACGGAGCCACCTCGGATCAGGGCATGGCCCATCTGGCCTTTCTCGAAAGCCTGGATGGCGTTGGGACGACCTGGATGGAACACGTTGCGCACGATCAGGTCCCGCAATCGTCGGGCTGCTGACCCCAAACATCGAGAGGACCGCAGATGCTTCGCTGCACCACGCTTTCCCTGACCCTCACCCTTTGCGCAGGTTTGCCCGCCATGGCCCAGGACATCATCCGCATCACCAGCCCGCAGAGTTCGGTCATGGCAGAGCTGAACGACAGCCCCGCTGCGCAGGCGCTGCTGGCGATGCTGCCGCTGGACTTGGCCATGACTGACCATCTACGTCAGGAAAAGACCGGCGATCTGCCGCAAGCCCTTCCTGCAGGCGATCGTCAGCGCGATTTTTCGACAGGGACGCTCGGGCTGTGGAGTTCCCGCGATTTCGTCATCTACTATCGCGATGGGCGGGTCCCCTCTCCAGGGATCGTGATCCTGGGCCAGGTGCTGGACGACGTGTCGATGTTCGACAATGCCGACCCCGTCACCGTGCGGATTGAGGCTGCGGACTGACCACCACCCGCATCTGCCTGAGGCAATGCTTCAGGCAAGCCCATTTCCGAAAAGCCATCACAAGACAGGACGGCCGGGTCGCTTCCGCTGTTCCAACACCCATTCGGAAACTGAAAATGAGCAATAACGTCCAGGATAAAGTCATCGTCATTACCGGCGCCTCCAGCGGCATGGGCGAGGCGGCGGCACGGCACCTGGCGCAGCAAGGCGCCAAAGTGGTCCTCGGTGCCCGCCGGATCGAAAGGCTGGACGCGCTGGTGTCCGAGATTACCTCCGCCGGTGGCGAAGCGCTGGCACAGACCACCGATGTTACCCGTCTCGAGGACGTTCAGGCGCTGGTGAACGGCGCAGTCGGCCGCTTTGGCCGTATCGACGTGATGATCAACAATGCGGGCATCATGCCACTTTCCGCCATTGAAAGCCTGAAGGTGGACGAATGGAGCCGGATGATCGACGTCAACATCAAGGGTGTCCTGCACGGAATCGCCGCGGCCCTGCCGCATATGAAGACGCAGGCATCAGGGCAGTTCATCACCACATCCTCTGTGGCGGGCCACCYCGTCTTTCCGGCATCCGCAGTCTACTCCGGGACGAAACACGCGGTCCGCGCGATCTGCGAAGGCCTGCGCCAGGAGGTGAAGCCTTACAACATCCGCTCCACGATCCTCTGCCCCGGAGCGGTCAGGACCGAATTGCTGGAGCAGATCTCCGACCCCGCGGTGAAGGCCGCGAACAGTGACTACGTCGGGCAAGTCGGCATCCCCTCCGACAGCTTCGCACGCATGGCTGCCTTCGCGATCAGCCAGCCCGAGGATGTGGACGTCAACGAAATCATCTTCCGTCCAACTGCCCAGCAGCTGTGAACAGGGCGCGGCGGCTGCGATCGCCGCGCCCTGTTCACGTTGGCGGGTGAAGGACATGCTGAAGAAGAAGCCTTTCAAGCCGAATTAGCAGGGAAATGCTGCAGTTCCGTAAGTCTGTTGCTGCTCTAAAGGACCCGACCTTGCCTGACGCTTCCATATAGGGCTGCAGGTGCAGCGAACGACTGTATGGTCCAGCAGAGCAGACTGTGCATGGTCAATTGCGCTGCGGCAGACACGAACGTCTGCTCCTGGGAAGCTGCACGGCGGCAAGAATGCCGTCCCGACCGGCCAGAATGGGCCGACCGGCACGGAAGATGCCGGTCGATAGGAGGGCTAAAGGTCGATCCCCTCTGACAGTAACAGTGCGTCCTCAATGTCGACACCAAGGTAGCGGACAGTGCTGTCCATTGTCGTATGGCCCAGCAGCAGTTGCACCGCCCGAAGGTTGCCCGTCTTCTTGTAGATCTGCGCCACCTTCGTGCGCCTCATCGAATGGGTTCCGTAGGCGCTCGGCTCCAGACCCAAAGATATGACCCACCCCCGGACGATCCGCGCATACTGCCGCGTCGACAGGTGTGGGCTGCCGTGGATCCGGCTCGGCCAAAGGAACTCGAGGCCGATCATTTCGGGGTCCAAGATCCAGCACTCCAAGGACTGGCGCGTGACCTCGGTGATCTCGAACCGGACCGGCTTGCCCGTCTTGCTCTGGATCATAGAGGCACGTTCCTTGATGCGCCCGGCTGCGAAGACATCCCGGACGCGAAGGGCGACCAAGTCGCACCCGCGCAACTTGCTGTCGACTGCTATGTTGAAAAGCGCAAGGTCACGAGCGTTGTCCGCCATTTCAAGCCGGACGCGGATTGACCAGACATGCCGCGGCAGGAGCGGGCGCTTCTGCCCGATAATGCGGCCCTTGTTCCAGGCAACGCGGGCAGAGCGAAGGGCGGGGAGAAGATCGACGGACATGAGAACGCCTCCTGTCCACCTGACCCACCCTTCTTCGGTCACGCCGACCAAGAGAGGATACCACAGTTGAGGCTTCGAGTCGTGGCGCTCGGGCGGGAAGCAGCCCTCCCGCGACGTGGTGAATCAGAAGATTCAGGACGCAGAAGCGGCCGTTCGTTCACACCGCAGCACCACTGGCGCCGTCACTTGCCTGATCTGATCAATCTGGCCGGGGGCATCCTGAACAGCGTCAGGAAGGTTGCCGCACTCATCCACTAACCCGACCGGGGCTTCTCTTTGACGTATCCAAGGGAGGTCTCATAGCCACACGAACCGCTTGTTGGACAACAAAGGCATTGCTACACGGCAGCCTTTTGGGGAGGATAACCTCGAGCCACATTAGGGTTATGAATGTCTTACAGGTCAAAAACTCTTTCGCTTCAACGGGCGTATTTTCACGACGGCTTTAACAGCACATTAGAAGAGGTGCTGGAACGCTCATTTGAAAAGTTGGGCGATGTTGAAAACCGTCTCCTTGATATTGATTTTTTCTCCAAGTTCTTTTTCGCCAGCATCCAGAGACCACATGATGGCATAGGCATTTTCCTAAGGGTTTTGGAGGTAGAGTCCGCTGTAGGCGTAATAAACTTTGAAACAAAGGACCCTTCTGCGGCGGTGGAGGAGTTTTTCCACCCAGAGAAGCAAGAGTTTCTCAAAGAGGAAATGGTCTTTTACATCATTCGCAACCATATCCTAGCTTGCAACTTGAAGAACAAAGCTGGAACATTGGCAACGAACGTGCTAGAGCTTGCGAAAAGCTGCGGCGTCCTGTCGAATGATACGAAGTTGAGGATAGCTGATGTGCCAGATCAGACCACACTTAGCCGCATCGAAGAAATTGGCGTCAGCGAAGTGGACTTCTCAATCAACAACTTCATGGAAAACCTCACGGTCTCAGAGCGTGAGCATACAGGCTCACGAATCATCCAGATGATTTTCGGAAAGCCAGCCGATGGGGGGGAAGTAAAAAGACGGGCCAACGCTATCGGGAAGATCGTCTTGAAACGCGGGCGGTTTGAGAAGGATGAGGTTCGTAAGGATGATTGGCTTACCGACATTGGCGTGGAACTCGCTGACGCCGATGCCGTTGATCGCTTCACCTTGACGCTTGAAGACGGAACTAAAGTTTCAAACTCCATGCTAAGAAAATCAAAAATCGTTCTACTACCGCGCCATGCAAATAGCTTCTCATTTGACCACGCGAAAAAGGCACTTGAGCAATATTACAAGGACCTATCCGCTGCGAACCTGTTAAGGTGACGGGATGATTAGCCGTGGTGCTGTCATATGGTTCTTTATCTCTCTTGGCGCTGCCACTTGTGCGGGGTTTTCGGCGTGGACGAACCCTGAGAAGTTTTCAGGCGTCGTTAGCTTGCTTGCAACCATCATATCCATTTTTGTCGGTGTCTCACTTGCTGTTATTGCGGTTCTAAATTCGCCATTCGCGGTCTCTGAAAGGGTTGCGGGCGCGGACGGGGAGGCAAGTCGTATGACAAACGTTGTGCGACAAGATGAAGACACCTTGGCGAGTGGGCAGCTCATATTCTTCTGGATTTACTTTGGTGCGTTGGGTTTGGCACTGGCCTTCGCCTGGATGAGTTCTGGCAAGGGCGTCATCTTCAACACCTATCTAATGAAGGGTCTCGCCAGTGCTACTGCATTTGTTGGTGTCTTCGCGTTCCTGTGGTCAACTCGCCTGCCGCTGATGCTGAAGCAAATATCCAGCCAACGCCGCCGCCTAAGTTAGCCTTGAAGGCCCGCGCCGTTCGCGGCACCAGGGCCGGCAGCATCGACGCGAAGAGCCCCAAGCGGTCATTCCACCCTAAAATCAGACAATCGCTTTGCGGCATCAGCGGAACAGTCAAGCGGCTTGACTGTGATGGGCGATAGCGACATTTCTCAAGGCATGCTCAGGAGCCAGACCCTTTTTGATCGACGCCGACGCAGCGCCCCCATGCGGCGGCTCTTAGGCTGCGCGTCGATCAGCGTCCTGTGCTGTATTAGCGGACTCGCTATATAGCCCACTCCTCCAAGAGCAGATCCGACCCGCTTTCCTGAGCCCCCGCAGCCGTCGGCTTCGGGGGCTTTTATTTTCTCAAGCTTGAAGAGGACACTACCATGAGCATTCGCGTCGGCATTGTCGGCATCAGCGGTTTCGGCGGCGGCGAAGCGCTTCGCCTGATCGCCAGCCACCCGTCGTTCGAGCTGGTCTACGCTGCAGGTGAGGGTAGTGCTGGCAGTCGGTTGATGGATCGCTTCCCCGGCGTGCCGGACAAGCTTGCTGATCTGGTGATCGAGAAGTGGGACCTTGCCGCCCTGCCAAAACTCGACGTGCTCTTTGCCTCGCTGCCCACGGGCACCTCGGCCGAGGCGCTGGCGCGTGTTCCTGAGCAGATGAAGATCGTCGATATTGGAGGCGACCACCGCTATGTCGAGGGTTGGGGCTATGGACTGGCCGACGTCTGGCCTGACCAGATCAAGAACCGGCGCCGCATTGCCAACCCTGGGTGTTTTCCTGCCGCGACGCTGAATGCGCTGGCGCCGCTGCTCACCCACAAGCTCATCGAGCCCGGCAACATCATCATCGACGCCAAGACGGGCATTTCCGGCGCAGGCCGGGGCGGTGGTGATAGCAAGTTCGGCTATGCAGAAAGCAATGAGAACCTGCAGCCCTATGGCCTGCTCAAGCACGTCCACATGCCCGAAATTGCCAAGACCATTGAGCAACTCAGCGGTGGCAGCGCTGCCGGGTTGGTGTTTACACCGCATCTGGTGCCGATGACCCGAGGCGTGCTCGTCACCATCTACTGCCGGGGCACTGCGACCACTGAGCAGTGCATGGACGCGGCCCGGAGTTTTTATGCGGACAGGCCGTTCGTCCGAGTGACCGACAGGCCGCCACAGACCAAATGGGCTACTGGTTCAAACCTCTCTTTTGTCAGCTATGCAGCCGACCCGGAGCGGAATTTGGTCATTGCGATGGGCGTGGTCGACAACCTCGGTAAGGGAGCCGCTGGACACGCGGTGCAGAATGCGAACCTGATTTGTGGGCTTGCTGAGACGGCAGGATTGGACGGGGCACCTGTCTGGCCGTGACGCTAAGGGGAGGTTGCACTTACGTAGCCGTTCGCATCCGCGAGCGGCTGCTTCGTCCCGCTATCAGCGACATTGCCCTGTCGATTTCGCTGCGGCAAGTATGAGCGGCCGGTTTGGGGAAGCCGCACTGCATCGCCGAGAGCGTCTCGACCGACCGCAAAGGGCCGCTATGGGCTCTTCGCGTCGATGCTGCCTGGCAGTCGAGAGGCTGCTTTTTTCAGAGATATGGTGATCGCGGGCACCGCGATCGCTGATCCAGAAGACAGCCGCGCCGCCGCTTCGCTCTGGCACGGCTGACGATCTTTCATTTCATTTTTCCGCCTGCCATCCGGCCGGCGATCCGAACACGGGCTCTGGTGCCGCTGCGCGTCAGCCTCCACGGAGAAATCCGGTTCCTCCCACGCGCAAGCGCGCGGGTCCCTCCCAATTTCACCGCTCCGGCCCCGTGTGTCTGATCGCCGTCCGGCCGCAGGTCGGGCTGCGCCCACCCTGCTTTGCCCTTCGGATGACATGAGGTCATCCAAAGTGAAAAGCAGCGATGGCTTCGCCACTGGCGGAACAGGAAGGAGCGCCGCGACATGTCGGACCAGTTTGGAACACGGGGCAGAGATTGGGCTGCAACTCATCAGAGGCAAACCTTTGTGACAGGAAAGGCAAGCATGCCTTCGCATCGGGAAAAGGCCCCACTGATTTCACGCAATTTTCCCCACCACTGAAGGCAGGACTATCTGCCCCCTGGCACCCGATGTTCTGTGGCACATAGCTCTGCCTTTTCTATCAGGCAGTCTGCCTCTCGGGTTTGCTAGATTGACGAAAGCGGACGGTCAGCAGTCGGCGCAGCATCGACGCGAAGAGCCCATCACCGACATTCGCTTCCTGCGCAGCGAATGCAGGCGCAGCGAAAGAACGCGGCCCATAGTGGCCGTTCGTGGGGATGCCCGTTGCTGCGGCGCGGCTTCCGCAAACCGTTCGTTTAGACAAGGTGCTGCACGTCACGTGAGACATAGGCTCGCTCCCAAGACCTCACATCAGAAGACGGTGCACATCACACCTCCTCCACAAGTGTGTGTCCTCAGATTGCCGTAGCTTCGCCGTCTCCGGGGGTGAGCAGCTTCTCTTCAAATCCCTTGCTCGCCGCGAACGCCCGCAGTTCGGCCCGCGTCAGGACGCAGTGGTTGATTGCCTCCATATGCGAGGCAATCAGGAGCGCCTCTGGGGCGGCCTGGTGAACACGCAGGACATCTTCGGTTCCCATGATGATCGCACCGTCGATGCCCTCAACCATCGCATAGCCCGCATTCAGGATCGCCACGTCAGGCGCATGTGTGGACAAGGCTGCGGCAACATCCTTGTTCCAGATCGTGTCCCCGGCGAGGTAGATCGTCTTCTCGCCGGTGCGGTGGAACACCACGCCGCAGACCTCGCCCAGAACCTCCGCCATCTCCGGCACGGCGTAATGCGCCTCCGTTCCGTGACGGCCGCCGGTCTTGATCAACCGGACCCCGTTGAACTGGGTGCTTTCCGTCAGCACGCGGACGTCACGGAAGCCTTGACCACGGATGACCTCGGCATCGGCCTCGTTCTGGGCGAAGATTGGCAGAGCCTTGTCCAGTGCGTCCCGCGCGGCCGGGTCCCAGTGATCTTCGTGCAGGTGGGTGACGATTACGGCATCGACGTTGATGATCTCTGGTAGCGGCAGAGGCAGATTTACCATCGGGTTCGCTTCGTGATCGTTGGCCGTGCCTGGAAAGCCGGGGAAAGCGTGACGCTCGGCCAGCATCGGATCGACCAGGAAGCGGACGCCGCCATAGTCGATCCGCAGCGTGGCGTTGCGGAGCTGGGTGATCTTGCTGCCGCCTTCCTGAACAACCTCGGGTGTCTGAGCTGAAGCGGGAATGGCGCCCGCGGCAAGGGCTGAGGCGGACAAGGCAAGCATTTGCCGACGTGTGGTCATGTCTTTTCTCCTCAAGCCCGATCAGCGCGCGATGAAATCGTCGGTCGAGACGACCTCGCCATAGGCAAAGGCGAGAGCCGACATCATGGCGGTGTGAACATAGGCGGCGGGCACGCTTGCGCCGTTGAACTCCAGTTCGCGGGTGGCGCAGGCGTCATGAACGGTGACGGTGCGGTAGCCTAGATCATTGGCCGCGCGGACGGTCGCGTCGATACACATGTGGCTCATGGCGCCGACAACCACCACTTCCTCGATCCCCTTCTCTTTGAGCAGGCCATTGAGGCCAGTCTCGCGGAAGGAGTTGGGGTAGTTCTTGGTGATGACCGGCTCACCCTCAGCGGGGGCGACGACCGTAGCAATCGCAGCCTCGTTGGATCCGGGAACGAAGACCGGCCCGCCGGGCATCTCGTGCCGCACGTTCACAACCAGATCGCCGGCCTCGCGTGCATGGGCGATGACGCGAGCGGCATTGGCAGCGGCGCCCTCGATGTTCTCGAGCGGAAGTCCACCGTTCGGCCAATATTCGTTCTGCAGATCGACGACGACAATTGCGCGGTTGGTCATGGCTAAACCTTTCAGAGTTTGCGTTTCTTGATCTTAACCTGATGCGTGGCCATCTTTGTTGCCAGCGGCAAAATAGACACAAACAAGGGCGATACCGACAAATGAGCGAAATCAGGATCGGCATCGTTCTTTATCCCGGCGTGCAACTTTCTGCAGCGATGGGGCTGACGGACCTCTTTTATGTTGCCGGGCAGGCAGCGGCGGAGAAGGGTTCGCCGCGCTTGCAGGTGCACGACATCCACCCGAACGTTCCCGCCGAGCCGGCAGCCGAGGTCGCATGCGATGTCCTGATCCTTCCGCCCTCGCTTCAGCAGCCGATCCAGCCTGATGCTGCGGCCTCGTTGGCGCACTGGCTACGAAAGCGTCATGGCGAGGGAACTGTGCTGGCCTCCGTCTGTGGTGGTGCCTTTTTGCTGGCGGAAACGGGGCTGCTGAAGGGACGCACGGTCACCACACATTGGACCTATGCCCAAGCTTTCCGGGATCGTTTTCCTGATGTCGTGCTGGACACCGACCGCCTCATCATCGACGGCGGCGACATCATCTCGGCCGGGGGGCTGATGTCCTGGACTGATCTCGGCCTAAAGCTGGTCGAGCGTTTCCTGGGACCCGTGGTGATGGCGCAGACCGCGCGGATGATGCTGGTGGACCCACCGGGGCGCGAGCAACGATACTACAGCAGTTTCGTTCCACGGTTGACCCATGGCGACGCGGCGGTGCTCAAGGTTCAGCATCACTTGCAGGCGACCGAGGGCCGCGAGGCGCGCCTGGCTATGCTGGCTGACCAGGCCGGCTTGGAAGAGCGGACGCTGCTGCGCCGCTTCCAGAAAGCGACAGGCCTTACCACGACCGACTATGCGCAGCGGCTGCGGATCGCCAAAGCGCAGGAACTTTTGCAGTTCAGCCGTCTGCCGGTGGAGCGCGTGGCTTGGGAGGTCGGCTATACCGATGCCGGATCGTTCCGCAAGATCTTCTACCGGATCGTCGGGTTGACACCGGGAGAATATCGGCAGCGGTTCCATGCGTGAGGCGGGCCGATTGGATCATGGGTTCGAGGAGATGAATGGCCGCCTTCGCCGGCTTCCGGAATCGTCTCGCCGCACCGCCGTAGGGCAGTTCTTCGCTCATTTGGCCAATCTGGTTTCAACCAAAACAAGATGAGGATGCGGTTGCAGCGAACGGCCGAAAGGTCCCGCGTAGCGGACTGTGACCCGACGATCTCGCCGCGCCAAGCACGAACGTCTGGTATGGCGATGCTGCAGGGCGGCGTCAGGCGGGCGCTGTCAGGCCGCTTTGGGCCGAGTGCGCAGTGACCGGTCATTCGCTCGAAGAGCGCCTTAAGGATGGGCTGACGACTGCGCTTACCGCATTCCGTTCGGACGGATCCGCCATCACGTCGGTCAGCCAGTCGAGGAATACGGCCATTCGCCGCAGGCCCGAGGCGCGCGTCAGGTAAAGCGCGCTGACGGCCAGAGGCGTAATGTCCAGCTGACCCGTAAACAGCTCGACCGCGCGGCCCGATGCGATGTCGGCGTCGATCATGAAGTCTGAGAACCGCGCGATGCCCATGCCGCCCAGGACGAACTGCCGAACCGCCTCGCCGTTTGCCGCCGTCACCGAGATGCGCGGAGAGACGGGGTCCGCCATGCCGTGAAACCGGAGATCGTTGATATGCGCGGGGGACGAGAACCGCACCTGCTCCAGCGCGGCCAGATCTGCGGGCCGTTCCGGGCGCCCGCTCCGCGCAAGATAGTCCGGCGCGGCGACCAGACGCCACTCGGCCCGCCCGAGGGGCCGGTGCAGCAGGTCGCTGTCGGGCAGCGGGCCGAAGCGGATGGCAACATCGGCATGGGCGTCGATCAGGTCGACGATGCTGTCGGTCATGTCGACGGTCAGCCCAATCTCGGGGTATCGCGCGTGATCTGGCGCCGATGCTGACCGACGTCACGGGCCTGTCGGCCGGAGCGGTCAGTCTGGTGATCCTGCTTTACGGGGCTTCGGTCGCCGTGGGCAATAACCTGGGCGGCAGGCTGGCCGACCGCATGGGGCCAGTCCCTGCACTGACGCTGATCTTCGCGGGTCTTGCGGTCCTTTTGGCCGCCTTCGGACTGGCGCTGCCCCATCCCGTCGCCGCTGTCGCCGTGGTGGCTCTCTGGGGCGGCTTCGCCTTCGCCAACGTGCCGCCGCTTCAGGCCTATGTCGTGCAGATCGCGCGGCAGGTCAGCCCGGATGCGGTCGACGTGGCCTCCGGCCTGAACATCGGGGCGTTCAATCTGGGCATCGCCCTGGGGGCCGCCGTGGGCGGGGTCGTGGTAGACGATATGGGCCTCATTGCGGCACCCTTCGTCGGCGCGCTCGTCGTTGCGGCGAGCATCGGCCTCATTCGGCTGTCCGGCCGACTGGGGGAGCCGACCAAAGCCGCCATCGCGGCCTGAACCGAAGCGAGCTGGTCTGTCAGAAGGGGCCAGTCGCGCCGGCAGCCCGTGATTGATTACCGCTGTCAACGCCATGGCACGGAACTCGGACTGCAGGCCGGCTCGAGAGTCAGCCGAACGCTAGCGCTCGAGCCCTCGCAGGAGGCAGGAACCGGGATGGCCGCTGACGTTGCGAAGCGGAGCCTGGCGCTGCCTGTCACGCCATCCTGGCGGCTCATTGAAAATCCCTTTCCCATTTCAATTCCATCGCCGCTCCGATGGGGCTTGCCCGCCCCCTCGGGAGGCCAGCGGCGCAGCCAAGCAATTAGCGTGCCGAGGAGAAGCCGGACGTCCCACTTCGAACACCCCAGGGTCACGCTGTCGGCAAAATCCTCCATTCGAAATTCCAAATCCCGCCTCCTGCTGCGCCATTCTTGGGACCGACCGATCTAGTCCCCGCTCCGCTCGGCCCACCCTTTCGGAGCCGGGGCCCATTTCCACGATGACCAAATTAACCGCTGATCGGGAAACGCGAAACCCGCCCCGGTTGCCAAAGTGTGGACAGCGCGACCGTAACAGGGACGTAACAGGGCTGTTACGCTGAAACCTTTTAAAATCAACGCTGTAACAGCGTAACGCCTGTAACGCGGGGGGAAATGAATTTGATGTGCCCGTGTGTGCGTATGTGCGCCTGTATACGTAGGCGATTATGTGTGTATATGTGTTACGTCGTTACGAAATACATTTTTTACAATAACATCAAAAACTTGGCCGTAACAAAAACCGTAACGCAAGCGTAACGCGCGTTACACTCACCAAACCTCATATTTCTGCTTCTATTACAAAGACATGATTTGGATATGTAGAGAATGGTGCCTTAGGCCGGTTTACGGACAGGCAGGCCCAGGGACAATTCCCCTACCGGATTTCAATCCGCTTCATGGCGTCCGAATGCCACTCGCGACGGACTACCGACTGAACGAGACCGCATCGCGTGAGGCAAATCGCAGTTCCAGTAACGAAGATGTTATCACAGATGAGCTGTTGACACGGTGATTCGCCGCCGTCAGAATCACCTTATGTCGCGGCAAACGCCCGGCAGGCCTCGGCAGGGCATCTCACCTCCCCGCCAAGACCCTAACCAGCCAATCTTCGTGGAGACTGACATGGCTACCAAGACCTCTACCACCGCGCCCCGCGCGGTGAAAGCGCCCTTCTGGCACGCCAGCTACTATGGACTGCAGTTCATCAGCTTGCTCGATGCCTGGGGCGAGCATATCCACTCCGAACTTGCGCTGAACCGGACCCGGCCCGCGGATCTCGGCTACGGTCGTGCGCTGGCCTGGGCAGAAAACTCGCTGCCGACGTTTCACGAGACGCTGCTCAATACGCTCAAAGCCCTTCCGGCCGAGCCGCTGGACCTGCCCTTGCGGCGGATGACTTTGCTGCTCGCAACGCTGGTCCGGGAGAACCGTGCATCGGCCTTCGCCCGCTACGAAACGCTGAAAAGCGAACTCGCGCAGTTCTTCCTCGTGCCGGGCGATGGTCCGGCGGCGGATGAAGTGCGCAAGATGCTTTCCTCCGCAGAGCGGCGCTTCGCCCTGATGGCGCGCCTGCCGCTCTATCGCACCGAGGGTGCAGGGCTCGACGCGGAGCCCATCGCGGCCTGACACTTCTTCTCATCGTCGACAGCCCAGGCTGATCCCCCGCGTCCGCGCGGGCGATGGCCCATGCAGGCTGACGCCGGGCCTTCGTCGCCACGGCGTCACCCGCACCCTTGGCTGTCCCTTTCTTATTCGCAAACCCGAACGGGAGGACCACGCATGTCCTTTTCCAACCTTCAGCCGATCTACACCGTCGGTGAGGAAGACTATCCGATTTATGACTGCGACATCCCGGACCAATGGCACGATTTTGCCGACGAGAAGGGCTACGAGATCGTCGAGCGCGTGATCGACAGGAACCATCTCTACCTGCGCTGCGACACCTGCGGCGGACATATGGTCTCAAAGGTCTTTGTGCTGCGCACGGCCACCCCGCGTTGCCCGCATTGCCTCGATGATCGACGCAAGCGCCTCTGCGACGCTGCCGGCGTGGCGTTTCTCGAGGCCGACGGCTCGCACGATTTCTGGATCAGGCTTCCCTGTGGCCATGAGACTTGCCGGCAGCAATCGCTTTTGGAGCGCGTGGCGGCGGGCAAGACCGGGATCCGCTGCGAGGAATGCCTCGACGCGCGGCTCGCGGCCGAGGCCGAGGCCCGCGGGTGGCAGGTCATCGATGACGATCCCGAAGGCGACCGCGACTACCTGCTCTATCGGCACGGCTGCGGACATGAGCAACGGGTCGCGATCGTCAACATGCGGACCGGACGCTTCACCTGCGGGGGCTGCGGGGACGCCTGGACCCGCGCCCCGAGCCACATCTATGCGATGCGCTTCGGCCTCCAGAGCGGCCGGGATGCCATCAAGGTCGGGTTCTCGCGCGATCCATGGTCCCGTCTTCGCCATCAGCTGATGACCGATCCGCAGCAGGACGCCGCGCTGATCCGGGTCATCCCGGTCACGACCGGCCACGACGCCATCGGTCGGGAAAAGCGCCTGCATGGCACCCTGTGCGCCCTTCATCCCGAGGCGGTCCTCGAGCAGGCCGAGTTCGCGGGCCAGGTGAAGGTTAAGTCGGAGCTCTACTGCGCCAGCATCGCGCCGGAGATCATGGCGCTGCTCGACGATGTTGCGCTGCGGGTCAGGTCCCTAGCGAGGCACAAAGCAAGGCAAGCCCGCCGGCAGGAACGGCAGAACGCCCGTCGCATCAAGAACCGTCAGCGCCGCAAGCGTCCTGCCGACGGACCTCAAGCCGGGCGCGGCTGACGGGCCGGACATCCTTCACCTGCCAATGAATAACAGGAGGTCGACATGACCGACAGTGATATGCAGACGGCTGCGCCGTCCCACCCCGACTGGCGTGCCTATGCCGCCGAGATCCTCGCTCGTGCCCGCGTCGAGGAGGCCCGCAATGACGCCGAGCGGGCCAGCCTGCTCAAGGAGCATGGCGATGCCGCCGACGACTTGCCGCCGCTCAAGGGCGAGGGGGACGTCTCCTACACCTCGCGCCGTCAGCAGATGATGATCCTCTGCCTCGCCGCAACGATCGGCAGCGAGGCCAGGCTGCAGGCCGCGCTTGACCGCGGGGCGATCATTGCGATCACCGGTCTTCCCGATGACAGGTCAAAGGACGTGCGCCGCCTGCTGCCCTTGATGCTGCCGCAGGGCTGGCAGATCGCGCGGACCGAGCATGAGCGCCGCCGCCGCGGCGCGGTCGCCGTCATTCAGCCGGGCCAGACCTATGGCGGCTCCCCGCGCGACCAGTTGGAACGCGACCTGGTCGAGGCGCTGACGCTCGACGTGCCTGTCATGATGCTACTCCCCGAGGGCATGCCTGCCGCGGAGATCCTGGGCGTGGCGAAGGTGCCTCTCTGGCCGTTCCGGGGGATGGATCGGGAGATCGCCGCACAGCTGCTTGCCTTAAGCTGGCCGGGATCCGATCCTGCGGTGCTGCAGGAACGGCTGCCATCCAATGATCATCTTGCAGCGACGCCGCTGCTGCCGCTGATGCTGTCGCTGCGCAGCGAAAGCGTCGAGGAGGCGCTCAAGGTCCTGTGTGACACAACTACGGCGTCGAACCCCCGGACCTTCAAAGACAAGGTTCAAGCGATCGCGGTCGACAAGGCGAAGGCGGAGGCGCGACAGAAGAGCGGCATTCGCCTCGCCGATCTCGCGGGTCTCGGCACCGCCCGCGACACGGCCATCGGCATCGTCGAGGATCTCCGCGCCTGGCAGGCGGGCGAACTCGCATGGGACGCGGTGCATCGCGGCATGCTGATCGTGGGTCCGCCGGGCTGCGGCAAGACCGAGCTGGCCCGCGCCATGGCCCGCGAGCCCGGCATCCATCTCGAGAGCGCCAGTTATGCGCAATGGCAGTCGCGGGGCGCCTTGGGAGATATGCTCAAGGCCATGCGCGCCGGCTTCTCGACCGCCGCCGACCAGGCGCCGTCGATCCTTTTCATCGACGAGCTCGACGCATTTGGGTCACGGACGAGCGGGCGAACCAGCCAACATCAGAGCTACGACAGCAAGGTCATCGCGGCTTTGCTGGAGCAGCTCGACGGCATCGATGGGCGTGAGGGCGTCATTGTCGTGGGCGCCTGCAACCACCCCGACCATATCGATCCCGCGATCCTGCGCCCCGGCCGATTTGACGAGAGGTTCGAGATCGGCCGACCGGACGCCGAGGCGCTGGCAATCATCCTGCGCCAGCACTTGGGTGAGGACCTGCGCGAGACAGATCTGACCGCGCTCGGGCAGATGGCCCTCGGCCTCTCGGGGGCCGATTGCGCTGCCGCCGTTCGGGCAGCACGGGGCGTTGCCCGGCGTGCGAAGCGGCCGCTGACACCCGACGATCTGCGCACGGCGCTGGTCCCAGGCCACCTCGCGCTGCCCCCAAACATGCGCCGCCGCGCGGCGGTTCATGAAGCCGGGCACGCCGTGGTCATGACCGCGCTCGGCGTCGGTGAGGTCAAGGCCCTCCGGCTCAGCCCGGACGGCGGCGAGACACGGTTACGCTGGTTCGACGTTGACGTGACCCGGGACACGCTTCAGCAGCGCTGCGCGGCGCATCTCGCGGGGCGCGCGGCGGAGATCCTGCTCCTCGGCGAGGCGAGCGGCGGTGCCGGCGGCACCCACGACAGCGATCTGCACGCGGCGACTATGCTCATGCTGCAAAGCCACCTGAGCCTTGGCCTCGGCGACATGGGCCACCTCTCCCTCGGCGCGCCACCCCCGGCAGCGACGCTGCTCACGCTGCCGGGGCTCATGCGGCAGAATATGCAGCGCGACCTCGACCGGGCACTTACGTTGGCACTCGAGGTTCTCGTAGAGCATCGACTGCTTCTGGAGAGCCTCGCACGGGATCTCGAGACCAGAGGCTTTCTGGTGGAGGCTGACCTGGCGGTGGCCTTGGCACCCGTCCTTAGGACGGCTGAACGCCATCATGTGGCTCCCGAAGGCCGTGATGACACTGCGCCATGAACCCGGTTACTCGATCATACCCGGTTTCTTTCCGGTGCCGGATCGTGTTGCAGGACTTGGCGCGGCACGACCGACGCCAAGGATGGTAAAAACTATATCGCATCCTCACGGCGTCAGACCGAAGACCGCACCAGGCCTTTCGTCCCCTCTGTCGCCATGCATCGCGGCGGTTAGGAGCATTTATCGACCACGATCGCCATGGCCGAGGGCGTGCGGGAGGTTCTGGCCCATTCAAGAACCTAAAGGGCTGTGCCGGAAATGGAGCGCTTCTGCCCAGCATTTGCTGGGCTTGTAGCCACTATCCACAATCATCCTCGCTGGTCCTCTGTGCGGTGTCGCAGACAGGCTCTAAAATGAAGAAGTCGCGGCAGCATGCGGTTGGCTGCGCGATCTCCCTGGTAGGGCCGCGAGAAGATGACCTGAACAGCATCGTCTCTGCGCCTCACCGGGAAAGCTGTCAACCGGATTTGAACCAGAAACCTGCAACAGGAGAGACGATGCAGCAGAAACACCCCGCAGCCGATGTCCGGCTAATCACCAAGACTGAGCCCTGTCGTCGTCTGGCCGCGAGCGAGGCTTCCGTCGATCGCTGGCTGCGCTCTGATCCCAGCTTTCCGCAGCCCCGCCGCTTGGGTCCCGGGTCGATCCGGTGGGTCGAAGACGAGGTCATCCGCTTCATTCGTCAGCTCGCGCACGTGGCTTACGAGGATCATGGCTTCGATCCGACCGGGACGCTGACCATGGAGGAGCTGTGAACACCACCCGCTTCGAGGTCCGGCTGTCACAGTCGGAGTCGAAGAACGTCATGGCCGACATGCGCCGGCGGGGRGCCGCCAGCCGCGCGGATTACCTGCGCGACTGCCTGCTGGGGGGTCGGGCCGGTCGCGCGGACCGTCTGACCGAGGAGCTGGGTCAGCTCGGTCTTGTGCTGAACGCCATCGTGCACGCGGTGCCTACCGGTGAAGACGCGGTCGACGGCGATCTCGGTCGCCTCGTCTCCGACGGATCCGCGCTGATGCGCCGGATCGTGCGGGACCTGAACCGCAGGGGATGGGAATGAGGCCGCATGTGACCTTCCACGCCTCGGTGGCGAAGGTGCTGGGCTACCTGACGCAGAGCGACAAGCCCGGCACCCTCCGAGCGCCCGAGCCAATCGGCGGCACGATCCCCTGGCTGGGCGAAGGCCCGACGCTGAGCCACGCGCAGCGCATGCCGCGCCCGGCACGCCATGCGAAGAACGTCCTGCACGTGACCCTCTCGCTGCCCGACGGGATGACGGCGGACCGCGCCGCATGGGTCGAGATGGCGCAGATGGCGATCGCCGGGCTGGGCCTGCCGCCGCGCCAGATCCCATGGCTTGCGGTCCGGCATCGCGACACACGCTGCGATCACTTGCACCTGATGCTGATGGCCGCCACCTTCACCGGCCGCCCGCTGTCCTTGCCCGACCTGCAGCATCGCTGCGATGAGGTGCATCGCCGCCTCTGCCGCCATCTCGGCCTCACCCCGCCACGCTATCACCGGCCGGCGGCCGGGCCGCGCCTCGAGGTCTTCTGCCCGACGCGGCGCCTGCGTGGTGGGGACCGGCGCCGGATGGCGGCCGACGTCAACATCGCGCTCACCCGGTGGCAGCCGACAGACCTGCCCGCGCTACAGGCGGCGTTGGTGGCGTCGGGCTCCCCGATGCGGGTCGAGGAGGTCAAAGAGGCCGAGCGCCGCCGAATCATCTTCAGCCTGGGACGGACATGTGTTCCCGGCCGCGCGCTCAGCGACGAGCTCGACCGGATCAACCTGCTGTCGATCCTCCACCACGCCAAGCAGTCTCGCCAGCTGCGCGCACTCATCGACCAGCGCCACCTGCTGGCCTCCCTGGCGGCGGCCGATGCCGACCTGCAACACCTCTACGAAAGGCTACGGAATGACCGAGACCTCCGACCATCCCTTGCGGGCCCCGATCACGCCGGAGGTCCTGCAGGCCCTGCGCCTGCTTCTGGACCGGCAGCGGGAGATCCAGCACCTCTCGAGCGAGACATACGAGACGGTCCTGCCGCTGACCGCACTTCTGGATCTGCTGCGCCGACCCCAGGACCAGGAGGAGCTGGGCCGGCAGCTGGCCGAGGCCCTGCGCCAGATCCTCGTCTCGACCCAGACCATCGCGCAGGATCTGGCGACCCTGATCTCGGAACAGCGGGAGGAGGTCCGCGGCCTGACCGCACAGCTCCGGGAGGTCATGGCGGCGCAGCACCTGCTGATCGACGGGCAGCTCTCGCTGAGGCAGACCGTCACCGCGCTGAGCGACGACCTGTTCGAAGCCGAAGGCACGTCCTAGCGTTGCTTCTGCTCGCCCGGCGCCTCTGCCGCGGGCTTGGCATCACGGCCCGGGCCGCCATCCGCCGGGGCGACCCGACCATCGCGGTCTGCTTCGAAGACGGCAGCGCAGTCGGCATCCGCCCGGACATCGTTCTGCTGGAGCGGGGTGGCACGGGTTCCGTGCCGATGGCGCGCATCTTTGCGCGGGCACTCGCAGGCGCGAAGCGGTGGGTGATCAGCCGGGACGATACAGCATCGCCGCTCCCCCGCTACGGTGGCCCAGGAACCCCGCTGGCTGGGACCCAGGCCGCGCTGCGCGCGCATATGGCCGCCAGGCTGCGAGGACGCAGTCCCGCCTACTTCGTGGAGAACCCTTACCTGCGCAGGAACACTGCGGCACTGTGGGACAAGCTCATGCAGCATGGGCCGGACGTGGACAAGCAGACCGCCCCGGTCCTCATTCTGACCCCGCAATGCCTCCGGGCGCTGCTGGGGCCGGAACCCGGGAGCGCGGAGCGGCTGGCGGCGCTGACGACGGGCCATCCTGGCATGACTGTTGCGGCATTCCTTCCACCGAATGGCGTGCCGCGCCTTCTGCCGATGGACCGTCTGAATACCATCATCCGATCGCGTCTGAGAAGAATGCGCCTGGCGTCGGAGGTGGATTCAGACTGTCAGAGCGATGGTCCGGGCCAAGACTTCCCCGCGCCTGCCTGAACACCTATCTTGAGACAGGGCGGATCCAATCACCCCAAGACGAGACGATGCTACCCTGGTCGCTACCCCGCGGCTAAAAGAGATCGCAAAACGCCCGATTATCAGCAGCTTGGAAAAAGGAAATGGCGGAGGGGATGGGCCTGACGTCGAACCTTCTCCAACCAAATCTAGGTCAGGATATGTGGCCCAACAACTTCTGTACTATCCGCTCGCAGTTCAGCAGGCCCGCCCCAGTGCAATGCTTCGATGATGCAAGCGGCAGTGCACTTTCACGAAGTAGACGATATAACTCTTCTACACTCATATTTGGATAAGCTGCCAATACTAGCGCCATTGCACCGGCGGCTTGTGGCGCGGCCCCACTCGTTCCCCACCACTCCAGGGTCTTGTAACCTATATTGCCCCAAGGAACTCTCCCGTATGTAGGGGCAACCAAATCAGGTTTGTCGCCTAGCATAGATAGTTCGCCCGGACCTCGACTCGAATTGGCGTGCGCTGACGATTCAGATTGATTAGAATTCTCGCCATCTACAGCGCCAACGCAAAAAACTTCATCCAGCGAATTAATGGACCAAATCGTATTAGGATAGCATTCCCCTGCACGATTATCACAGGCTCCGTCATAATGACTATTGCCTGCCGCGAAGACAAAGGGTATGCCTGCGCTCACTCCGCTTTTTATAAGATCGACTAGTGGGTGATCTAGCGTGAATTCGCCTGTAGACGCGCAGCGGAGCAGAGCGAAACTGTTATTTATTATAAGTCGACCTTCTGATTTATCTGAAAATCTTTCTATCAAATCATCATATATTACGTATAAGTCTGTCGAGGACAATATAGATTTGACTGCCAGAACATTGGCGTCAGGCGCAACCCCATTGTAGAGACCGCCGTCGCTACTTGTTCCCGCCGCAATACAGGCGCACATAGAGCCGTGACCAAAAGAGTCGGACCAATGCTGACCTGCAAACTCACTCGGCACATCAATGCTGGAGCGCTTGAATGACGGTATCTCCGGTCGGTCGGTCGCGATGCCGGTGTCCACGATAGCGATGGTGACGCCGGAACCGCGTGAAAAGTGCCAAGCTTCCGGTGCCTTAATATGATTCAAGACGTCATCTAGAGAAAAGCCGCTGGCGGGAGAAAATTCACCATAATCCCGCTCCCAAAATCGAGCGGCATCTCTCTCTGGAAGAAATGGGTAATCAGTCGAAGCAAGCTGAAATTGGACATCAGGGTATACTTCGCCGCCCTCACGCTCAATGTCTGCAATTTCATCTAGGTCAAAGTCACCAACAATAACATTGGATCTTCGTCTTGTTAACCTCGATATGCTCGACACCTCATAACGGCTTTGCGCCTTGGCATAGCTAGGAAGCCTGACAATTGCTTTCATTTATCTGCCAACCGCAAGCTTATTTCTCCTTCTCAATAATAATATCACCTCTGCTCAATCCAAGTCTATCAAGCGCTTTTTGAGACACCGGTCGCCGAGGAATCGGTGGGACCACCAGCGTGGAAATTGGTGTAATTGGAGCGGAGGCTAATTCGCTAAGCCTGCATTTATTTATAACCGGATCGAACATTGCGTACTGCGAAGCCTCATAGACGATTACCTCGTGAGCTTCTGGATACTTGTCGAGCAGGGCCTCCACTAGCTTGAC
Source organism: Paracoccus sp. 08 (assembly GCF_024105395.1). Taxonomy (NCBI): domain Bacteria; kingdom Pseudomonadati; phylum Pseudomonadota; class Alphaproteobacteria; order Rhodobacterales; family Paracoccaceae; genus Paracoccus; species Paracoccus sp. 08. Next base: position 184,271 of record NZ_WEKR01000064.1, read on the forward strand.
TATCGCAGTATCGCGGTAGCCATTGGCTTGAAAAGACCCATCACCAACCGTTCCGATCTGCCATAAAATCAGCAGACTGCGAGGGTCAAACAGGCGCTCATGAAGCAGAAAGTCTGTGGCCTCAAAACTCTGACATCCGTCCCGAGCAGGGTCGATTTCCAGATCGGCAAACAGACAACTATCAGCCGATATGGCTGGAAGCATTATAGCGCTATAACCACGATGGCGGGCTTCTGACAGCATCTCGAAAGACGGATAAACGAAAACACCGGGGTGTCCGTAGAGTACCACTACAGTCGTTTGGTTAGGCGATAACGAACTTACAACTCTTTCTATCATTCTTTCGTACGCGACACTTCGACTTTCTCCATCGCGATAGCAGTCGCTCAGGGACTCACATGTTGCGTTAAGGTTCTTTATCTGGAACTCAGAGACTGGGTCCGCGACCAGATAAAATACTTTGTTTGCCGTTGTGATCCAGCTAATAGTTTCGGATGTCAGGTGGGCACCGGCTTTTATGCCTGACCCTACAACAGTAAGCGTGCCGCTCATTGTTCCTCCACGTTCGTCACCCATACAACTATTATTGGAGGAAGCACTAAAGGCCGTGCTTCCCCTGAGAGCGCCACCCGAACGAGCGCTGGGTCTCGCTTGAGTAACAGCGTCTTGTCTTCCTCATCGAGATCGGGCTCGGCTTCTAAAGTGCCTGTGGGATCAGATTGGTAGCGCTGCGAAAGAGATGCATCGCTTCCCAATCGCAACATAAATGCGGCCAAGGCAGGGGCGTTGGCCATGCTAAACCCACTCTCAGATAGAAAAGATCCTGTTACTTTATGACCGCAACAACAACCACAACTGTGACGCCGGCCGGGAGAGGTTTGCCAGAGATGGCCGCACGAATTTGGGCGGGGTCAGGATCAAGCAGAAGAGCTTTGTCGTCGTCGGTTAAGCCCGCCTCTGCGTTCAATGTGCCTCTAGGGTCAGACTTAAAGCTTTGCAGCAACGAGGCGTCACTTCCTAGTCTCAGAACGAAGTTCGCCAATGCATCACTGTAGGCCATGGTGGATTCCTCCTGTCGCTGATAAAACTTTCTAGCCTGCCGCTACCAAGCAGATTCTGAGCGCTGCGTCAGTGACTTCACGACATTGGCTGTCGTCGCCGCAGGCCGCAATCGCCACAGCATATGCTGCGTAGCAAGCAGCTTGGCCAGCATTGGAAGCGGGTATGAAAGTGTCGCCACTTGCCGGTCCAGGCGGTATCTCGGATGTCAGTTCCGCTCCTAGAGGCACCAGCTTTGTATCGCGGAGAATTTGCTCAACTCGTGGCCTTTCACCCTCAGAAAGAGCACCCCAAGCCTCCCCGAGTGGTACTTCTTGCGCGAACGAGCTCAAGGGGGCCATAAGTAAGAAAAACAATGTGGTTCGAAGCACACGCATGTTGTGATTCTCCTGATAACCTTGCCTGAGTTAACCACAGTTTTCGCTGTTAAGCTACAAAGTGTGGTGTGGCGCTGTCAAAAACGCCCCCTGCGCATCCCCTCAGCCTGATCGTCGCGAAAACGAGGGCGACGCGCCGCAGCCTCGAGCATCCGTCGTTGGGCTTCATTGGTGTTCTCCATGGTCTCGAGCCGCTCAGCCAGCCGTCCCGCTCGCTCGCCCGAGCGACGCAGCGCCAACAGAAACGGCAGGATCGCCAGGGTGATGACGCCATAGCGGAGCGCCGCGCGCGCCAATGCCGATCCGGCGAGCGTGGCTAAGAGCCCGCCGATCACCGCCGCCCCCGCTTCCAATCGTCGAGACGGGCGTAGATCGTGGCTGCGATGCCTCCAAGCGCGACGGCGATGAACACCCAGCGCAGGGCGTCGAGATACGGGACGAGCGGCAGGATGGCGGTCTGGGTCTCGGCCAGGACGCTCTGCGCGACCTCCACGCCGGCAGCGCCCAGCGTGGCGACACCGGCCGCCCCGCCACCCTTCATGGTGCGGCTCTCGGCCAGCACTTCGCGCGCGGGCGGCGTCTCGGCTGCAAATGCCGTCGCCCGGACCGGAAACCGCTCGCCCCACTGCCGTGCGGGCCCGAGATCGACATGGATGAATCCCGATCGCGGGTAGAAGCCGAAGCCGAGGAACCCGACCTCCCGAGCCGCCGCCTCGAACGCCACTGGATCGTGGTTCGCCATGGCGATGTCGAAGGCGGCGCCATCGAGGTGCTTGGAGCGGGTCGCGCCGCCGACGGCGCGGTTGTGTTCCGGGCTGCGATAGGCCGAACGGACGATCAGCGGCTTGCCCAGCCGGTCGCGCAGCGCCTGCAGCTTGTCGAGCGCTGGTTCGTTGATGAGCAGCTTGCCGGTGCCCCGGCAGGCAATCTCCGCCGGTGAGAAATTCGGCCAGCGCCAGGCAACCTCCGGCGCCTTGCGCCACTGGTCGTAGAACGTCGTGCTCATGGGGGTCCTCCAAAACGAGTTTCCGGCCCCTCGCAGGGGCTCGGTGCGTTCGCCGCTCGGGAAGGTCCACCGGACCTTCCCGTCTGCCTGTCCGGCAGACCACAGCTCACCCCGCAACGAGGGCGGGTGATTGCGGGCTGATGAATGGGGATGTGGCGCGGCTACGGGCCGCCGCCGAAGATCTTGAGCTTGATTGCGATCCCCGCCAGCAGCGCCAACATGACGCCGGTGGTGATCATGCGGACGGCCGTCTGCATGGCGGTGCGGCGGACCAGCCGGATGCAGTCCACCAGGGAGCGCAGATCGCGGATGTCGAGCGCGGCCTCGTCGCCGTCGAGCCCGACGTCGGCGAGCGCCCGCTTCGCGCCTTCCTCGGCCGCCCGCGTCAGGATCGCCTCGAACTCGGCGTCGGGCATGCGCACGAAGCCCTCGGATCGGGGTGGTGTCGTCTGATGCTCCCTCTACCGCTCAGCCGACCTTGCAGCCCCAGAAGGACGTGTGATCGGCAGCGAAGTAGCCGTCCGCGACCCGGAAATACCCCTGCAGCTCGACGGTATCGCCTGCGGTCAGCGGCACCATGGTCTGCAGCCAGATCGCGGTGGCGAGCGAGACATGGGTCGCGGAGATTTCACCGAGGGAGCCACGGATTTCGGTCGTGCCGTTCAGGACCAGCCGCCCGCGCATGCGGGCGGTGGCGCTGGCGTTGATCTTGTAGAGCAGCGTAGCGCCGAAAAGGTAGGTACCGTCCACCGGCGCCACGAAGTGGTTGTTGGCGGCGTCGAAGGCGCCCTGGTCGTTGTAGTCGGTGTTGTTCAGCCCGATTTTCGTCCAGGTCCCGACGCCGACGTAGTTGTCGTAGTTGGTGTACGCCTTGAACCGCGGTAGCCGGGGCTGGTCGACGATGCCGTTGGCGTTGTCGACGCTGAGCCCGTCGAAGAAGGTACTGCCGTCGGCCGAAACCGCGAGACGGAAGCGGTCGGAGCCGAAGAGACCCACCAGCGCCTTGGTGACGAAGCCGGTCTGCAGCGTCAGCCCGAGATCGTCGCCCGCCGCTTCCTTGTTCATGGTGTAGAACAGATCGCCGGTGCCGCCCTCGGCTACGGTCTTCGCCGTCCAGAGTGCGGCGTTTAGCTTGGCCGAGAACGGGTTCGAGGCGTCCGCCGTCGTGCCGAGCCCGAGCAGCGCCATGTTCTGCAGCACCGCCGGTGTGGTCCCCACCCAGCCAGACCCGTCGTAGACCAGCAGTAGCCCTTCGTCCTCGACCCACGCGCGCCAGCCCGTCCGCGGCGGCAGGCGCAGCCAGGCGCCGTCGGCCCAGAGCGCGACGTTCAGGTCCCAGCCTGCCCAATCGCCGGTGGCGCCCGAGCCGACGATGTAGCGGTCGCCATCCGCAGGGCTGCCGGGCGGCGCTGTCAGATCGCGGTCGAGAACGGAAAGCTGGACGAGCCCGTCGAGGACCCGCAGCGCCTCGTTGTGGGTGACATGCTTCTGGGCCTGCGCCGCCAGGATGTAGGGCAGCAGGAGATGGGTGGTCGCGTCGGACATGGGAAAAGCCTTCAGAACGTGAGCGTGACGGTCTTGGGCGCGCCCCGCCCGACGAGGGCGGAGAGCTGGAAGATGCGGATCGTGAGGTTGTCGCCGGGGCCGAGCGGCGCACCCCAGTCCGCAGTCTGGTCGGTGGCGGTGTAGAGCGCGCTGGTGGTGTCCGTGCTCAGCACCCGCTTCACGATGGCGCCGTCGATAATCTCGACCTCGTAGGCTTCGAGCTCCTCGGCCAGCGGCACCTCAAGCCCGCCCCAGCTGTCGGCCGCGAGCGCGCGGGATCGGCGGGTCCAGCGGATCGTCAAGTCCCCGGCAGGGCGCGGCCTGCGCCACGGCTGCTCCACATGGGCGACCGAGAACGGCCGCAGGCCGGTGCCCGCGGGCGTGAAGGCCTGCGCCACGTAGGTCTCGTCGCTGACAGGGCGGCTGGCTGGACCAATGCGCCAGTTCCACGGGATGCCGAGATCGGCCTCGGCGATCGGCAGCGATGCGAGGCCATCGTCGAGCACCACGACCCGCGCTCCCGCAGGCGCCGGGTTGCCCATGGCGCCCTCGGTGCCGCGCTGGCCCCGCAGCAAGCATGTCAGACGATNCCGGCCGGGCGTCAGAAGCTCCGCCGCGCCCGCCTGCACGATCTCCCAGACGCCGGGCGCGCTCTCTACCGCGAGCGCGTTGGCCCCTCCGAACAGCGTCAGGTCGGTGACGCTTTCCAGCGTGCCGGTCAGCAGATCGACCACCAGCGCATTGCCGAGGTCGAAGTGCGACGTCGGCCCAGCGTAGAAGTCCGAGACCAGCAGCCCGATCCGGGCGCGACTGCCGAACGTGGTCAACAAGTCAAACCCATCGGTCGCGGGGCTGCGGAACACCGCCATCTCGCCCGGCCACGGCACGGCATGCGCCGCTGCGAAGGGACGATGCGCGGGCTGATCCTCGGTCAGCTGCGGCAGGTCCATCAGCACTACTTCCGGCGCGCCGAACACGACGGCGCGGGTCAGCGACGCCGCGCGGGGATCGCCGGGCGGCAGGTCGTAGGTCGCGCGGTCCTGGCGCACCACCTCGACGCCGCGCGCCTCGGCGTCGGCGATGGAAACGAGCCGCAGATCGACCAACCGCCCGTCATGCGCGAGTCGGATCGCGTCGGCCGGATCGAGCGCCAGGCGCGAGGGCGGCAAACGAAACGCCGCCGTCTCGCGTCCCACCCAAGCCTCCATCAACGCGCGGCGGCAGCGCCGCTCGGCTTCCTCGGGCGGCACGGCCATCGGGAAGGACTCGGAGGCAATCCGGGTCGTGTCCACGGTGATGCGCCGCGCCTCGACGAGGGCTGCGTCGTAGTCCTCGTCGGCGCGGGCGACCTGCCATTTCAGCGCCTGCGGCAGTTCGGTCTCCTGGCCGCGCGTCAGTTCCAGCACGTCGCCTTCACGACCGGCGACCAGATCGTCGGGCGCAAGCGTGGCGACGGAGGCCCGGCCGCGCATGACGAAGCGGATCACGCCCTCGGTCTCCACCGCGTCGAAGCCGAAGTGGCGCGACAGCGTTGTGATCGAGGCGCGCGGGCTTTCCAGCGCGGTGATGGCGTAGCCCTCGACCGCGCCCCAGAGGCCGGTGACGTCGATCCGCGCCTCGGGCAGCCCCGCCCGCATGCAGAGGTGCCGCACGAGGGCTGCCAGCGACACCGCGCCCAGCCGCCCGGTCAGCCAGTGGCCGAGCCGCCAGTTCGCGCCGTCCGTCCAGACGTCGGTCAGCGCCGGGAAGAACGGATAGGGTCGAGCGTCCCAGGTCCAGGCGGCGCATTCGGGGACGTGCACCATGCGGCCGCCATAGACCGAGGACACCGGGTTGTTCGCCGGGACGCCCCACCAGAGATACGTCGCCTCGAGATACGCCCGCTGGATCGCGTCATCCCGCCAGCCCCGCGAGAAATGCGGTGTGAAGCTCTCGGAGGATTTCGGGTCGAAGAAGACGTTGGGCTGGTTGGTGCCCCGATCGATGGCGGGACAGCCGAGCTCGGTGAACCAGATCGGTTTGGACTGCGGCGTCCACGTCGTCGGCGTCCCGCTCTCCACCCCGCCCGGGCGGTTGTAATGCGGGTTCGACCACCAGGCGCGCAGATCCTTGTAGCGGAAGACCCACGGCTTGGCCGCGGCCCCGTCCGTGATCGGCGTCCGGATCTGCGCCGACCGATCCGCCGCGCTGGCATAGAACCAGTCGAAGCCTTCCCCGCCTGCGATGTTCCCCTGCAGGTAGGCCCGGTCGTAGATCGCGGGCCAGCCCTCAACCGCGTCCGCATGCTCGAACCCATCGCGCCAGTCCGACAGGGGCATGTAGTTGTCGATGCCGATGAAATCGATCTCGGGATCGGCCCAGAGCGGATCGAGGTGGAAGAACACGTCACCCGAGCCGTCACCCGGCTGGTGCCCGAAGTATTCCGACCAGTCGGCGGCGTAGCCGATCCTGGTGCCGGACCCGAGGATCGAGCGGACATCCGCGAGCATGTCCCGATAGGCCTGCACTGCCGGATAGGTGCTGGCGCCCGAGCGGATCGTCGTCAGCCCCGGCATCTCGGTGCCGATCAGGAACGCATCGACCCCGCCCGCCGCGGCGCAGAGATGCGCGTAGTGCAGCACCATGCGTCGCAAGCCCCAGTCGCCGGGCGTGCCGGTCCAGGAGACAGACTGGCCCGAGACGCTGAAGCTGGCAGGCGTGGCCGCGCCGAACAGCGCCGCGACCTGGCTTGCGGCCGTGGCCGTCTTGTCCACGGTCCCTGCGAACCCCGCTGCAGGCGAGCAGGTGATCCGCCCCCGCCACGGAAAAACCGGCTGGCCGGTCTCGGTGGCGTTGTCGGAATACGGGTTCGGCAGCGTGTTGCCGGGCGGCACGTCCATCAGGATGAAGGGGTAGAAGGTGACGCGCAGCCCACGCGCGTTCATCTCCTGGATCGCCTGCACCACCGCGAAGTCGGACGGCGTGCCGCCATAGACCGGGCGATCCTGATCGTCCCGGCTGACGAGGAAGGCATTGGCGCGGCTCACGCCGTTCACCGACCAGATGGCGGGCGTCGTCGACTTGGCCGAGACCTCGACGCCCGGCCGCACCTTGCACGACCCCGCGCGCAGATCGTCGCCGAACCAGGCCACCACGAGGCTGACGCTCTCGACCGCGGGCGCCATCGCCTGTAGCCGGTCCAGCGACTCCACCATGTCGGTGGAGTCGGCCAGCGCGTTCAGGTTCTCGGGTACCGTCGCGCCGCCATCGGTCTTGCGGATCGCCTGCGTGGCATAGGTGAACTCGCCCGACGCCGGGATCATGGTGACGGCCCGGGTCAGCCCCTCGGCGGTGTCGGGATCGGCCAGTGGGCGGAACACCTCGAAGGAGAGCTGCGGCAGGCGGTTGCCGTAGGTCGAGAGCGCAAGTTCCTCGAAGACCACATAGGCGGTGCCGCGATAGGCCGGCGTGCTGGCGGCCCCCATCTTCGCCGCGATGAACGGATCGGCGCTCTGCGCCTCGTCGCCCGGATACCAGCGCCAGGTGACGCCGGAGAGGTCCATCGGCTTGCCGTCGGCCCAGATTCGGCCGATGCCGGTGATCGGACCTTCGCACAAGGCGACCGCGAAGCTGGCGTAGTACAGATACTCGGTGGTCTTGACCTTGCCGCCCCCGCCGCCCTTGCCGCCACCCTGCGTGGTGGTCTTCGTCTCCTCGCGGAAATCCGTCGCCCAGATGATGTTGCCGCCCATCCGCATGCGCCCGTAGAGCCGCGGGATCACCGCGCCCTCGGTGGCCGAGGTGATCCGCAGCGTGTCGAGCCGCGTGCCCTCGATGCGTTGCGTGGGCGCCAGCGACGAGATGATCCAGCTGTCGACGACCGAGCCGATGGTGGAGCCGATGAAGCCGCCGATGGTCGCGGCGCTGACACCGAGGATCGCGCCGCCGATGGAACCGCCAATGGCGGCGCCGGCCGCGCCGAGAACGAGGGTGGCCATGGGTGGGTCTCAGGTTTGCGGAAACAGGAGGGCGAAGGCGATGCGCCGCCGCCAGGATGGGCTAAGTGGTTCCTCGATCACGCCGAGCCGCTCGTAGGCATGGAGGAAGCTGTCGGGCCCCGTGAGGATCCCGACATGCTTGGCGATGGCGCGCGGTTTCATGCGGAACAGGACCAGCGCGCCGGGACCAGCCTCGGCGGGCTGCATCTCGATCATCATGCGCCGCGCGCCCTCGGCCAGAACTTCGCGCGGTCCGGTCTCGCCCCAGTCCCGGCTGTAGGGCGGGATCGGGAACGGTTCCGGCCCCACCACCTCGCGCCAGACGCCCCGGGCCAGCCCGAGGCAGTCGCAGCCGACACCGCGCAGGCTCGCCTGGTCATGGTAGGGCGTGCCGAGCCAGGACCGCGCGATGGCGATGACGTGCGCTGGGTCGGCTGATGCGAGGCGTTGCGTCACAGCACGCCGCCCTCGTGCCCGCCGTCCTTTGTGGCGTAGCGGAGGACGGCATCCTGACCGGGGATGTGCGGGAAGCCGCGGAAATTGGCGGTATTGGCGAACTTCGCGCCGCAGGTCTCGATCCGCTTGTCGCAGCCCGCGCGGATGGTGAACGCATCGCCCTCTGCGATCGCGCGCACCGGCGCTTCGAGCAGCGTCAGGATCGCCACGCCGTCCGTCACGTCATGGCCGAGCACCTCGGTGCGCCGCCCGGCATTCGCGCCGCTGGTCCAGTCCAGCGTGCCGAAGGTGAACCAGCCGGAGGCGAAGCCGCCGAGGCCCGAGGCGGTGAAGGCCCGGTCGCGCAGGAGATCGATGACAGCGCCAGCGCCCTTGAAGGCAGGATTTTCGAGATCGACGCCGCAGCGCGCATCGCCGAGCGCGGCGTCACAGGTCGCCTGAAACGTCCGCCCGACCGTCTGGCCGAGGACATGGGCGAGCGAACGCACCTCGGCGACGAAGGCGAGCCGCCCGCGCCGGATCTGGCCGATCGCGCCGCGCCGCATCAACACGCGCTGCCCGGTATCGGTCCAGTTCACACGCAAGACCTCCACCTCCGCGTTGTCCCAGCGCCCATCAAGGATGTCGGTCTCGGTGATCCGGTCCGAGGTCAGCACGCCCTCGGCGTCCTGCGCATCGACCGACAGGTCCGATCCCGAGCGGACCTCGGAGGCCGTCAATCCGCTCTCGGGCTCGAAGTCCGTTCCGTCGAAGGTGAGCGTCCGGTCGTGGTCGGTGAAGCCGAAGGTGACACCATCGGCGCGCGCGATCCGCCAGCACCAGGCGAGCGTCGTCGTGCCCTCATCGAGATGGGCCTGCAGGTCGGGATCAAGGGTCTTCATCGGCGCAGTTCCAGAAGCAGGATGGAGGTGATCGAGCCGAGCCGCTCGAGATCGAGCGTCACGTCGAGCACGTCGGTGTCGAAGCGGACGGGCACGTCAAAGGCGAAGCCCGCGGTGATCGCGACGCCGGAGGCCGGCGCGGCGCTGAAGGTGACGACGCCGGTCGTGGTGTCGACCGACCAACCGGAGGGCTGCTCGACCCCCGCCAGCGCGATGAGCACGGTTCCGGTCACCGGCTTCGTGATGGCGCGCGTCCATGATTGCGCGCCCGAGACGTAGCGCTTCACCAGCTGGAAGGCGGTCGTCGCACCGTCGCCGGTGCCGATCGCCTGGTCGGTCGGCGACGGCGTGCCCGACGGCAGGCAGGACTTGTGATCGCCCCAGTCCTTGAAGCGGAAGCCGTGCAGTCGCCCGTTGCGTGCCTCGAAGAAGGCCACGACGGCGGCCAGATCGTCAGCGCGGCGGATGCCGTAGGCGACGTCGTAGCGGCGGCGCGAGTTGGCCCAGCTGGCGTTGCGCTCCTCGTCGCCCGACGCGAGCTCGACGATCTGCGTGCGCCGTTCCGGCCCGCCCCGGGCACCACGACTGATGTCGTCGGGAAACCGGACCTCGTGGAACGCCATCACATGCCCCTCCGCCCGAGCGACACGGCGCGGGCGATGTCGGCCGCGACCTGCGTGCGGGACTGCCGAAAGCTCTCGGCGTCGCGGGCCATGATGGTGACGTTGACGCTGCCGCCCGCGCCGTAGCTCTGCGCCTCTCGGCGCGACAGCACCCGCTCGCCCCGCTGAAGGATCGCGGGCACCTCGTCGTGGCGAAGTCCGGCCATTCCGCCACCGTGCATTCGCGGGGCCGCGGCGAAAGCCATGGCAGGCACCATGCGGGAGGGTCCGGCCGATCCGACCATCCCGCCCGCATGCAGGACGCTGGCGAAGATCCCGCCCGCCCCGGAGAACACGCCGGAGAGCGCATTGGCGATCGGCCCGAGGATGAAACGCCGAGCCGCCAGCTGGGCGAGATCGGCCAGCAGCGAGGTGACGAGATCGCGGAAGTTCAGCTTGCCGGTCCGCACGAACTGGCCGACCGCGTTCTCGGCCGACTGAAAGGCGCTGACCAGGCTCTGGCCGACGTCACCGCCGATCTCGCGGGCCTTGCTGGCGTAATCGGACAGCGCCGCCGTGGCCGCCTGCCACCCGGTGACGGCGGCCTCGGTCGCGGGCTCCGCTGCCGCAGCGGCGGCTCCGGCCGCCGCGCCTGCACCTGTTGCGGCGCGTCCGGCATCGCCGAGCGCCGTCTCCAGCCGCTCCGCCGCGCCGGTGGCTTCGGTCAGCGCGCCCGCGCTCGCCTCGTCAGCTCCACGCACGGCATCGCGCAGCGCCTGCCAGCTTTCGAGGGGCGCACGTGCCCCCGCGGCCAGATCGCGCGCCGCGCCACGGTAGACATTCGCGGATTCGAGCGCCCGAGCCGCCGCCTCGGTCAGACCGAGATCGGGCGCGGTCAGCGGGTTGTCCTCGAAGGCCCGGTCGAACGCCGCCTGTGCCGCTGTCGTGGCGGCACTGGCCGCGCCCTCGAAGCGGTTCTCGATCTCGCCGAGGTCGAGGTCTGGCACCAGCGAGATGCGCCGCTCCGACCCGAGAGCTTCGAGCCCCTGGTTGATGCCGCCGATGAAGCCGTTGATGCGCGAGACCACGCCGTTCAGCATCGCCTCGACACCATCGACCAGACTGTTGGCCGCCTGAAACGCCAGATCACCGATGGCGGCGGGCAGCAGACCCCAGATCGCCTTGATCGCCTCGTAGGCGCCTTCGAAGGTGTTCGCGGCGGTGTTGCCGAAGGCCACCACGCTCTCGATGGCGCTCTGCATGCCCGACGCGGCGTCCGCCTTCAGGTCGAAGAACATCGCCGTGGCGGCTGCGCCCGCCGCAGCAGCGCCCATCCTGATCCGCTCCCAGACCTCGACCGCGAGATCCTTCAGGAGCGACATGGCCTCGCCAAACCCGCCCGCGCCCGACACGAGGCGGGTGAACTGGTAGATCAGCTCGCCCGCGCCGACGATCAGCGCGCCGATGCCGGTCCGGATCAGCGCGCCGCGCAAGACGACCAGCGCCGTGGCGACGCCACGGACCGAGAGCACGGCGGCGGCCATCCCCGCCACCCAGCGGCCCGCGAGGAAGGCGGCGAACGTGGCGGCATAGGTGGTCAGGCGGCCGATGTTGTCGAAGAGACCGCGGATCGCGATGCCGAGCGGCCCCGTGCGGCTGGCGACCGCCGCCATGGCGTTGGCGACCGCTTCGAGCGCCGGTGCGGCGGCGACGGCCAGCTGGTTCGACAGCCCGCGCCAGATCAGCCCGAGCCGGGAGATCGCGTCGTTGGTCCGCTCGATCTGGTCGGCGTCCTGTTCGGAGACGACGACCCCGAAGGCAAGCACGTCCTCGGTCGCCTGGCGCAGCGTCGCCGTGTCGATCCGGCTCATCGCGATGGAGCCTTCCTCGCCGAAGAGCTGCCCCGCGACCGCCGCGCGCTCGGCGGCGGGCACGAAGTTCTCGATGGCGGCGTTGATGGCACCCACACGCTGGTCCAACGGCAGCGCGATCAGGTCGGTGGCGGAAAGGCCCAGCCGGCCCAGCGCGTCGGCGGCGGGACCGGTCCCGGCTGCCGCCTGGCTGAGACGGCGCGTCAGATCCTTGGTCGCCTGTTCGATGCCGGACATGGAGACGCCGGCCAGTTCGCCCGCGCGCTCGAGCGTCTGGATCGAGGCGACGGTGGTGCCGAGCGACTGCGCCAGCTTGGCCTGCGCATCGACCGTCTGCAGGCCGGAGCGGATCATCGCCACGCCAGCAGCCGCAGCGGCGGCGACGGCTGCTGCGGCCGCCACAGCAACACGCCGCGAGAAGGCCGCAAGCCGGGCGTTGGCCGCCTCCATCTCCCGGCTGAGCCGTCCGAAGCCTCGGGCACCGGCTTCTCCGACGCCTTCCAGTTCGGCGCGCACCTGCCGGCCGCCGACCGCCGCAAGGCGGACGCTGACGCGTTTTTCAGCCATTGGGGCGTTCCATCTGTTCGTTGAGTTTGGCCACCATCACCGCTTCGATGACGGGCAGCAGTTCGGCCATGGCGGGCGGCGAGACCCCGAGCGCATCCCCGAGCGCCAGCGCCGCCGAAATGTCCCAGCCGATCACCGCGCCAGGCAGCACACGGAGCTGACCGCCGAGACGGCCGACCAGGTCCCAGACCTGCCAACCCTCCGGCGTTTCCGGACGGTTCAGCCGCGCCGGGCAGTCCGGGCAGGCTGGCGCGCAGGCTTCGCAATATCGATCACCCCCGCCGAAGGACCATTCGGCGAGAGCGCGGAGGCGTTTTTTTCCTGTTCCAGCAGCAGGCCCTTCGAGACGTAGGCCAGCTGGAAGGCCTCGAAGATCGGCCAGACGTCGAGCAGCGCGTCGATGGCCTCGGAGCTGGGGGCGATGGGCTTGCCGTCGGCGTCGCCGATACCCTCCCAGGCGAGCACGGCGCGGCGGGCCAGCGCCTTGGCGAAGGCGACTGCACGCTCCTCGTCGGAGGCATCCTCCGGCACGGCCTCGACGGCCGGGTCGCTGCGTGTTGCCACCATCAGGGCGGTGGTCAACGGGCGCAGCTGCACCCGGACACCCGGCGCGAGGTCATGCCAGCGCGGGGCGTTGGTCAGGTCGAGCGTCAGCATCAATACGTCTCCACATCGTTCGCGAGGGTTGCGGTACACATCCGGCCGACGACGCTGTCGCGCGCCGCCTGCCAGTCGAAGGTCGCCTGGACGCCCTGCGGTCCGGAAATCTCGATGCGCGGGCGCGGCAGGTAGACGGCGTGCACCGTGAAGGTGAAGCTCTCGCCCGAGGGCAGGACGTAGGCGAACTCCATCTCGCAAGGATCGCCATTGATGGCCTGCGTCACCAGCGTCTGGTCGGCGAAGCGGACCTCGATCCGGCCGGTCAGCGCCGCAATGGACGGGTCCGCGCCATCGATACGGCCGTCAGAGCGGATGGTCTCGATCCGGTCGAGGTTGTTGGCATAGGTGATCTCGGCTGAGACCACGTTGCCGAGAGCCGTGCCATTGCGCGTGATCGACCCGTTGAAATGGCCGAAGCGCTTGAGCTCCAGCGCGGCGGGCGTTCCGGCGCTGGTGGTCGTGCCCACACTCTCGCCCTGCGCCACCAGCCGCGCCGTCGCGGTCAGCAGGCCCGAGCGCTGCATCTGCCAGGTGATCTGGTCGAGCACGCAGCCCGAGTACATCGCGTAGCGCGGCACCTCCGGCATGCCGGTCTCGATCGACATGCTGGGCAGCGTCCAGGACCCTGACTGGAACTCGTGGCTATACGGGGCCTCGACGCCCGTAGTCGTCGGCGCACCGAACGCTGCCTTCAGCCAGAAGCCGAAAGCTTCGGCGTCGAGCGGCACGACGACGTCGCCATCGGCCGTCACCGCGTCCTTGATCGGCGCCAGCGGATCGCGGCCGTAGCCGAGCAGCTCGGAGTTCAGCAGCGGCTGCTCGGCGCCGAGGGAGGTGCTGGCGAAGGGCATGCGGGTGAAGCCGCTCGCGGGCGGCGTTCCATAGGTCGTCTCGAACGCAAGCGCCATCAGCGCCCGCGCCCCCTGGGCTCGTGCCATGGTGTTCTCCTGTGATCGGTTGGGTCAGGCCAGCTGGTCGGCCGTGGAATAGTGCAGGACGACCGGGATCACGGCCGCCTTGAGGCTCGCCGCGCCCTCGACGGGCAGATCGACCGGGCGCGGGGCTTCGGCCTCGACCCAATCGCAGAGCCCGCCAAGCGTGCGGTCGGCGGCGAGCGCCGCGCCGATGCTGGCTGTCAGCGTGTCGAAGGCGGCGTCACGGTCGGAACCCTGCACGACCGCCTCGATCTCCGCGCGGTGCTGGTAGTGGTAGCGCAACGGCGACAACGTGACCTCGGGCTCGCCCGGCTCCCCGTCGCGGAGGATCAGCAGCCCCTCGGCCGGCACGCGCTCGGGCAGCACCTCGCCGCGCAGGGCGGTGGCGGGCAGCGCCGAAAGCCGCGCGTGCAGCGCGGCGAGGATGGTTTCGCGGGGGGTGGGCATTGGCTTTCGCTATCTTGCGGGTGCAGAAAAGGTCCGCTTGGAGCCCAAATACGACCTAAGCTTTGGATTCAGCAAGAGCTCGGACCGTGCCCCGTCCAATCGCTCTCCAGCCCTAAGACGGCTCTTGAACGACGGAGGGCGATCGCCGGCGGTGCCGGCGATCACGGTCTAACTCAGGCAGCTTTTGCAGACTTGAGCGAGGCGTAGAAGGCGCTTTCGAAGTCCATGTAGCCGACGAAGGAGACGGGATCTCCGAATGGGAAAATCTGTGTCGCCCAGAAGCCTCCGAACCCGTTCGCCCGATCGATCCAGTAAAACAGGTTCGCGAGCCCCGCCCAGCCCAACGCCCCTGCCGGCCGACCTGTGGGGGCTGCCTCGTCGTTCACCATGAAGCTATAGGACCATGACTTCAGAAGGCCCGGGAAGAACTCGGCGTCGTTCGACAGGGACGGGATCACCCCCGGCAACATGCCGATCTTCTTCTCGCCAAGGTGGTTCTTCTCGGCCATCACCACCGTCTCGGGCTTCAGGACGCGCCCGTTCGGCCCCATGCCGTCGTTCAGCCACATGCGGATGAACTTCATGTAGTCGCCGACCGTGCCGTATAGGCCGTGCCCGCCCATGTGGATCTCGGGCCTATCGGGCAGCTCGAAGTCCATCGGCGTCAGCGAGCCGTCTTCCCCGCGCGCATGCATGCCCGCAAGCCGCTTGCGGAGACTGTCGTTCAACTCGAAGGTCATGTCTTCAATCCCGAGCGGCTCGAAGATCCGACTCTGGAAGACTTCGCCCAGACGCTTGTCGGTGATCCCCTCGACCACCTGCCCGCACCAGTCGATGTTGGTGCCGTATTCCCACTTGTCGCCCGGGTCGAACTGCAAGGGCGTCATCAACGAGGCCTTCGATGCGGTGATGACGCTGGGCTGGCCCTTCTCCTGCGCCAGCCGGTTGTAGGTTTCGGAGAAGAAGTCGTATCCAAAGCCGGCGGTATGGAGCAGCAGGTGCTTCGTCGTGATCGGGCGTTTCGGGTCGCGCAGGATCGGCTCGCCGGCGTCGTCGAAGCCGTCGATCACCTTGAGCTTTCCGATATCGGGCGCGTAGTCGCTCGCCGGTGCGTCTAGGTCGAGCTTGCCCTCCTCGACAAGCTGCAACGCGGCCGTCGCGGTGATAGCCTTCGTGGTCGAGAAGATCGCGAAGACGTCGTCGGTGGTCATCGCCGTGTCACCGTCGATCCGGCGGACACCCGCGGCACCTTCGTAGATGTTCTTCTCGCGGTCCGTGACCATCGCCACGACGCCGGGCACGCGTGGATCGGACGTCACGACACCATTCAGGACGGAATCAGCGTTGAATTTGTGGCCCATGGTTTCCTCCCATTCTTTGAAGCCGGTCTTGGGAACGCCCCGTCGCGGGAACAGGGCGGTCTTGTCGTTTGCTGGATTTCAGGCGTCAGCGGGAACGCCGGCTTTGGTCATCGCGAAGGACGGATAGCCGTTCCGGGCCATCTCGTCGCATTTGTCGCGGTACGTGCCGACCCCGCCGGTATAGGACAGGACGCGGCGCGGTTTGCCCGGCACGTTGGACCCAGTGTACCACGAGTTCGTCTTCGCGATCAGCGTGGCATTCGCGGTCTCGTCATGGTGCTTGACCCAGTCGGACTCGCCTTCCTCCGTCGGCTCGATCACGTCGTGGCCGCTCGCCCGCATCGCGCCGATGCACTCCGTGATCCATTCGGTCTGCTGTTGCAGGCAGGTGGGCATGTTGCAGAGCGCGGCTGCAGGCGCGAGCGGCGCGCCGGTCATGAAGAGGTTGGGGAACCCGAACTTCATCAGCCCCATGGTGGTGCGGATGTCCTTGCCCCATTCTTCGGCGAGCTTCATGCCATTGCGGCCGGTGATGTCGATCCGCGCAAGCGCCCCCGAGCCGGCATCGAAGCCCACCGCCATGATGATCGTGTCCACCTCGTAGACGGTGCCGTCCTCCAACCTGACGCCTTCGGGCACGATCTCGGCGATCGGGTTATCACGGACGCTGACCGCCTCGACATTGTCGCGCAGGTAGGTCTCGAGGTAGTGTGTCTCGAGCGGAACGCGGTGTGTGCCGAAGCCGTAGTCTCCCTTTTTCGGCACGAGGATGTCGATCAGCCTCGGATCCTTCAGGCGGGCCCGCATCTTTTCCCGCACGAATTCGGAGATCTCCTCGCTGACCTCTTCGTCGAAGAACATTTCGGCGAAGGAGGCCAGCCAGAGCTTCAGCGATCCGTCCGCATGAATCTCCTCCAGCACCTCGCGGCGCAGCTCGGGCGTCAGGTCGGCCCACGTGTTCTCGAAGTCGTGCTCGAAGCCCGAGAACGTGTGCGGGAGATTGGCCTTCAGTTCGTCGAAGCGATCCTTGTACCATGCCGCTTCACCCGGCCCGTATTTGGGGTTCTTCATCGGCAGTACGTATTGCGGCGTGCGTACGAAGACCGTCAGGTGCTCGACCTCGGGTGCAATGGTCTGGATCACCTGGATGCCGGTCGCCCCGGTGCCGATGACGGCGACGCGCTTGCCTTCGAGGTCGAGACCGCCCTTTGGGTAGCGCCCGGTGTGGACGATCTTGCCCTTGAAGCTGGCCTGCCCGGGGAAGCGGTCCTCCAGCGGAGCGGAAAGCATCCCGGTGCAGCCGATCAGGTAGCGCGCGAGGACGGTATCGCCCTTGTCGGTTTCCACGGTCCAGAGGCCGGTCGTCTCGTCGAAGCTGGCCTTTGTGATCGTGGTCGAGAAGGAAATGTCACGGCGGAGGTCAAGCCGGTCGGCGATGTAGTGCATCCAGCGTTCGACCTCGCGCTGGCCGGGGAACCGTTCGCTCCAGGTCCAGTCCTTGTAGAGGCTTTCGTCGAAAAGATACTGGTATATGTAGGCTTCGCTGTCGAACTTGGCACCCGGATAACGGTTCCAGTACCAGGTGCCGCCGACGTCCTCCGCGGTGTCGCACGCGTGGACCTTGAGGCCCATTTCGCGAAGCTGGTGCAGCTGATAGAGACCCGCGAAACCAGTTCCGATGACCAATGCATCGAGTTCGGCGGGCACAGGTCTGCGATCCGCCACGGTGGCGGTTTGGTTAGAATCTAGCATGATTTCCTCCGAGCTGGCCGCAACCGCCTCCTGCCGGTCACGGGCTGTGCCGTAGTGTCGACCCAATCGGTCTTCGTCGCGGCACCCGGTCAGCTTGGCAGTGCTGCAGGTCGCCGATCTTGAACGAACCGCAACCAATCTTTGTATGTTTCTGTCGCCCACTCAGTGCGCGCGGCGACGGAACTCGCCAGGCGGCATGCCAAACTCCGAGGAAAACATGCGCGTGAGGTGGGCCTGGTCGCAGAAGCCGCAATCGGCCGCGATTGCCTTGATCGGCAGTTCGGTGGTGGCCAGCAGGCGACGGGCCCTTTCGAGCCGGCGAGCCTTCACGAAGGCATAGGCCGGCATGTTGAAGCTGCGGCGGAATTGCCGGGCGAAGAGGCAGGGAGTCATATCGAGAGCGTCGGCCATCACCTTGAGGTCGAGCGGCGTTTCAATCTCCGTCTCGATGAACTCAACGATACGCTTTTCCTGCTGAGGGGTCAGGACGCCGGTGCGCTCAGGCTCAAGCTGGCGTACGGAGGCGTAGCGGCGCAGGAGATGAATGATGAGACCGCGTGCCACGGTGTCGACGTAGAGTGAACCGCCCAAAGCGCGGTTTCGTGCTTCGCCGGCAATCGCATCAGCCGCACTCGACATGACCGGGTCGTCCACCCGAAGCACATCGTCGAGGGTGACCTCGCTGACCGCGCAATCCATGACCTCGCTCGCCACCTCGGCGACCATTTCGCCCGAGAGATAAACGTGGGTCACGTCGATCGGCTCGTGCCAGTTCCAGTAGGCCTGCTGCGCCCGCGTCAAAAGCGAAGCCGCGCCCGGTCCCAGAGTTTCCTTCTTCCATCGGCCATCGAAACGACGCTGCATCGGGGTCGTGCCGGTCCTGTAGCTCACGAGCATGAAGTCGCGCATCGCAGGTACGACGACATCTTGGCCTTGGTAGCGATAGGATCTTAACGCGACCCTCTTCCAGTTCTGTCCATCGCTGGCCAGAAGCACCTTTCCCGGAACCCACTCCGGCAATTCCTCAAAGGGGATCAACCCTCCCACAAAGCCGATCCTCCATCTCGACAGTCGTTGGGTTCAAAGTTCTGAGTCGAAAAGCCGATGAAGTCCCTCGGCGGCTACCAATGGCGTTCACATCCTCTCACTCTAGCAAGCGAGATGATTCACCGCTATTCTACTTTCTGCTCAGTTTAAGAAGCGAGGTAAGCATGCAGAGCGCTCACGATTGTAAGACCTCACTACGCCTGAGCGAAAGCTATTCACACCTTCCCTGACCTGGAAAAGTCGCGTGTTTTGCGGGCTGCTAGTTACGCGTGAAGCCAAGAAGCAAACGGCGGCTTCGTCCGCATAGCGGCCATCATCCTATTTTGCCCTCCACCCAGTTCGCCACGATCAGCCCCGGCACGCTGTCCAATGCCCGGTCCGCATCCCGCGCCAGGTCCAGCCGCTTCGGCAGCTTGACCTGCGGCACCAGCAGGAAGATCGGCGCGGTGACCTTGCCGCGGCCGGTTTTCGAGCGCGACACGACCGCCTGGCCTTTGGTGTTCAGCCGTCCCTCCGCCACCAGCAGGCTTGGGCCGGTGCGGCGATAGACGAAGCGCAGGCGCAGGCCACGTCGCCGCTCCCATTCGCCGGGTGTGATCCGGCCGCCCCGCAGGGACTTGCCCGCTGCGGGGAGCGGGATCGCCAGCCAGAACCCGTTCTTCGAGCGGATCAACGGGCCCGTGTCGTGCGCGCCCACGATGACTGGGGCCTTCGACCAGACCAGCGCCGCCGCATCCAGGCTCTCGCCCGACCTCGGGAAGTTCTGGCTGCGGATCGAGTTGGCGAGCCGGGGGCCGAGCCCCGCGCCGGTGATTTGCAACCGCCACGCGGACTTCAACCCGGTCCCGGCCTCGCGCATCGCGGCCGTGACAGCGCGTTCCCCCGCCGCGACCTCGGCCGCCATCATCGCAACGATGTCGGGATCGATGTCGAGCTTCAGCTTCATAACGGTCACGCCGGGCGCAGGTCGATGGTCCAGACCAGCCGCTCGCGGTCGCGGACCGGCTCGCCCTGGATGAGGAAGGCCTCGCCGTCGATCTCGATCCTGTCGCCGGGACGCGGGGTCGCCACCTCGGCCACGCGCAGGTCGATCCGGGTGGTCTCGGACCAGAGCCGGGCATCGCCGAAGTCGGAGACGACATCCGCGCGTCGGGCGACGACGCGCACCAGGACGGGCGCGCCGCCGTCGGCGATGTAGACCGCGTCCCGGCCGATGTTCGGATCGGCGAAGAGCGCGCCAACGGCGGCGGCGAAGGCGCTCATCAGAAGGCTGCGTTCAGGCGCACCCGGCCGATGGTGTCGCCCGCGCCGCTCGCCACCGCCTCGACGGCAGCGCCGATCAGAGTGTTGTCGGTGGCGACCGTGGTGCAGCGCTTGTTGGTGTCGTCCCAATAGACCTTGGCGCCGACGGTCCAGGCCTGGGAGCCGACCTTGGTGATGTCGAAGACGCCGACGAGCGCGCTCTCGACGGGCTCGCCGAGGGCGGCGGCGCCAGAGGCGATGCCGAAGATGGAGCCGACGAGCAGGCCATCGCCGGAGGCGACGGCATAGGGCGCGGTCAGGGTGATGGTGTTGCCGGGCTGGACGTAGTTCTTCATTGGGAGGGTCCTTTCGGAAAGACGAAGGGCGGCCCGTCAGGACCGCCCATGTGTCATGGGTTCAGCGTGGGGTGCGGGTTACGCGCCCGGGTTCTTGTAGAGTCCGCGCCAGTCGATGGCCTTGGCGCCGAAGTCGAGGCGGCACTTGATCTCGACCCCGTCGACGTCGAAGCCGTTGCGGGTCTCGATGTACGCGCCCTGCTGACCCTCGAGATAGGCGTATTCGATGGTGTCGATCTGGTTCGGCGAAGCCGCCAGATACCAGGCGGTCTCGCTGGCGGCGTCGAGCCGGGGCTCGCTGATCGGCGCGAGTGTGCGGATCGACTGCGGCACGACGCTTGCGGTCGCGGCGGGCACCAGGTTCTGGGCGACCAGCTGCTCGGCCTTCAGCTCCAGCGAGGCGGGCACGATCAGGAAGGCGGGCCGGACGTTCAGCACCGTCTTCTTGTCGAGCCCCGTCTGCTTGGCCATCGCCGCGCGGGCCGCACCGACGCTGCTCACGTCGAGCGCCGCGCCGGTCCCGGCGAGGTTCTTGTGGGTGGTGTGGAACAGCGCGTTGCCGTCGGCCATCGCCGGGTTGGCGGTGATGATGCCCCAGACCACGTCCGATTCCAGCTGCGCGATGGAATTGCCGTACATCGCCGGGATCCGGGTGAAGGCGTCGAGATCGTCGTTGATCAGCGTCTGTCGCGTGATTGCGACCACCCGGCCATAGGTCTTGACCTTGTAGCTCTCCTTGCTCTCGCCCAGCGTCCCGCGCTTGAACTCGCCGCTCTCGCCGACCTCAAGCAGCTGAGGGGCCTCGCCGAGCTGGACGCGGTGCATGGCCTTGAAGTCGGTGGCCAGCACCTGGCGGCAGAACAGCATGAAGGTGCGGGGATAGGCCTCGTAGGCCTGCCGCAGGGTCTTGTTGGTGACCGCCGACAGGATCTCGGGGAAGTCCGAGGTCGAGTGCAGCGCGCGCGTCGCCACTTCGTCGCGCGAGAGGCCGCGCGTGTTGACGCCTGCATTGCCGAGGCTTTCGCGGGCCAGTTCCAGCAGCGTCATGCCGCGGTACTGGCGCGCAGCGTCCTCCAGCTGGAACAGCGTCGGGCTGTAGCGGTGCAGCAGCGCATTCGCCACGGCGTCGCGCCGGGTAATGCGTTCGTCGCGGCCGCCGAGCGGGACGGAGACATGGGGGAAGGTCCGGATCTCGTCGGACTTCGCGGCGACCTGGTCGAGGATCAGGCGGCGGGACTCGTCCACGCTGACGCCGCGCTTGACCAGATCCTCGGCGAAGCCGCGCTCGAGGTTCAGGCGGCCCGCGAGATCGTAGATCGTGGAGACGCGGTCGCGCTCGGCCTCGCGGGCGCGGGTGGCGACAGCCTCGGTGTCGGGCGTAACGGGGGCATCGGTATTCTGAAGCTTCGGCTGGGTGCGGGTTTCCACTGCGGCGACCTTCGAGGCAGGCGCAGCCGGTTTCGGCTCGGTCATGGGGGTGTCCTCGGTTGCGACCGGCTCGGTCGGCTGGGTGGTGGCGGGGGTTGCGGCGTCGCTCGCCGGGGTCTGGGTCTTGTCCGTCATCGGGGATGCTCCTTGCGGTGTGGGGGCGTCCCGGCGGTGGAGGACGCAGTCGTGAAGGGGATGCAGGGCGCGGAAGCCCGCGGCGGGGTCTGCGCCGACCGCGACGGCGGAGATCTCGAACGGCGTCCAGTCCACCGCGCGCCAAAGCTCGCGGGCGGCTTCGGTTTTCGAGACCTCGAAGCGGTGGACCTGGTAGCCGATGGAGACCGCCCGGATGTGCCCGGCCTGGATGTCGCGCCAGATCGGCTCGACATCGGCGCGCTCGCTGATCCGCACCAGGGCGATGCCCCGGCCGTTCTCGATCCGCGCCGAGCCCGGGACGACCGAGCCGATCACCGCATCGAGCGTCTCGAGCTCGTGCACCTTCAGGAAGGGCGCGCCCGCGTTCAGCCGGTCGAGCCGCACATGGGCCGGGTCGAGGCTCAGTTCCTCGTCATAGGGCTCGCCGAAGAAGGTCGCGCGGCGGACCCGTGCGCCTGCCGACCAGATCACCTCGACGGTGCGGCTGTCGGCATCGGCGGTGTTCGGCGCAAGCTCCGCCGACCGGCGCATGGCCGGCAGTTCGATCATCGTGTCCATGGGATCAGTCCTGTTGGTCGGCCTGCGCCGGTGTGATTTCCGCGTCGGCAGTGGCCGTCGGATCGCCCGCCTGCGCGCTGCCGGTCTTGGTGACGCGGCGCGGGTCGCTATCGAGCACGAGGCCGAGGGCATCGAGCTTGGCGTTGGTCGCGGCGATTTCCGCCAGCACCGCGTCCGGGTTGCGGCCCTGTTTCGCGATCACCTCGGCCAGCGTCATGGTGCCGGAGCGGATCGACAGCAGGTTGGCCATCGCGTCCTTCTGCGGATCGACCGCCTCGAACTTCGGCGGCGACCATTCGACCGGCACGATGGGCGAAGGGATCTGCCCCGCCGCCCACGCCGCTTCCGTGAACCAGCGCCAGACCGGTGCGCAGAACATCGGAATGAACAGCTGCCACTGCACGGCGTCGATCTGGCGGCGGAACTCGACGAGGCCCGCCCGGATCGAGGAATAGTTCACCTGGCTGAGATCGCCGGTCAGCAGTTCATAGGGCACCCGGAACCCGGCCGAGATCGTGTGCAGGCTCGCCCGCTTGTATTCGCCGTAGCCCCCCGTCGCTGAGGGCTGGTTGAAGCGGATGTCCTTGCCGCCGCGCGCATAGGCGATCAGCCCCGGCTCGAACTGCTCGACCCGGTTGCCGTCGGCATCGACCACCGAGGGCGCGATACCCTGCTGCGCCTCGTCGTCGCCGAAGACGATGGCCGTGACGCAGGCCTCGGTCTTCTTGCGGACCAGTTCCGCCACCTCGTAGTCGTCGAGATCGCGCAAGCTGCGGATCACCGGCGCGCCCCAGGGAACGCCACGCGCCTGCGTGCGCTGCTTCTCGTAGATGTGCGCGATCTCGCTGGCGGGGACCGAGCGGCTCTGCAACCCGTTCTGCAATGCGCCATAGGCGTCGCCCGGATGCTCGGCGTGCAGCCAGTAGGCCCGGCGCTTGCCGACCGGGTCGAACTCGATCCCCTGGACCAGCCGCCCCGCGCCGATGGCGCCGGATTTCGTGGCGTCGAGGAAGTCCGCCTCCAGCACCTGCAATTGCAGCGGTACCGGAAGGCCGTCGCTCGCCCGCCGCAGACGGCGGCGCACCAGCACCTCGCCCGCCTCGACCATCTCGCGGCAGATCAGCGTCTGCAGCCCGTAGAAATCGAGCTGGCCGTCGGCGTCGCAGTCCGCCGTCCAGCGCTCGAAGAGCGCATCGACCTTCCGGTCGAGCGTGTCGTCACCGCTGGCGGCGCGAGGCATGATACCTGCGCCGATGATGTTGTTGACCAGCACCGCGACGGCCTTGGCCGCATGCGGGTTGTTGCGCACCAGATCCCGCATCCGGTCGCGCAAGAGCGCCCCGGCGACGCCGATCTCGGTGTCGGCCGAGGATCCCGGCGCGCGCCAGCCCTCGGTGCGACGCCCGCGCGCCGCGCCGTCATAGCCCCGCGTCAGGGTCTCGAAGGCCTGCCGCGCCATCACGCGGCGCGCGGCCATGCGCGGCGCCACCGTGGCGATGGCGTGGTCGAACCAGGTCGCCGACATCACCGGTCCCCACGCGAGAAGCCCGCGAGCCCGGCCACCGGCAGCGGCCGTGTGGTGCCCGCGATGGCGCGCTCGATGGTCCGGATGCGGGCGAGCAGATCCTCGGCCGAGCCGTAGTCCACCGACTTGCCGTCATAGCTGACGCGGGTCGTGCCGCTGGCATAGGCCCGGCGCAGCGCCGAGAGCTCGGTTTCCGTCCAGTTCATGCCCTTCGCTCCCGCTCAGTGCGTTCGTTCCCTCGCGACGCTCCACTGGAGCCTCGCGTCCGCTGCGCGGACCGGTCCTCACCATGTCAGAACCATCCTCCGCGCCGTCCGAGCCAGTCGGAGCGGCGCTTGCCCTGCGGGGCCTGTCCCGGCCGGTTGATCTGCCCAGCGGGATCGGTGTCGGTGGGGGCCGCCCCGAGCTGATCCTCGAGATCGCGCCATTTCTCGTCGGGCCAACGATCCGCGCCCGCGATCCAGGCGGCGGCGCGGGCGTAGACCCGGCAATCCAGCGCCTCGTTGCGCTCGCGCAGCTTCTGCCATTCCAGCCGGGCGAAGCCGCGTTTCGTACGCACCGTCACCAGCTGTTCGGCCACGAACTGCTTCAGCCATTCGTTCTCGACCCAATGCGGCAGATGCACCGAGCCGGGCGGGAACGCCGCCCCGTCGGCCATCTCCTCCTCGGTCGGCCGCGCCAGCCGCAGGAAGCGGTAGGTCTCGGCCTTGAAGGTCGAGACCGCCACGGTCCAGAGCCGCGCCCCGCGCCGCAGGCGTTTGCCGCCCTCGGTCGCGTCGACGAAGGTCGGCCCCGAGACCGGGCTCGAGCGGTTGAACCCCTCGACGCCCTTCACAGGCGAGACCTGCGCGAACCCCTGCGCCCGCGACCAGGAATAGACCGCCGGGGCCTCGTAGCCGGTGTCGATGGCCAGCCGCGCAATGCGCAGACGCGCGCCGCGTTCATGCGGCCAGCTTCGGTCAAGCAGCGCGGTCAGTTCCGACCACGCGTCGTGCCGGTCGGGGCCGCCCTCGATGACGACGTGATCGACGAGCCAGCTTTCGAGGCCACGGCCCCAGGCCCAGACATCGATCTCGATCCGGTCCTTCTGGACGTCGGCTCCGGCGGTCAGGAACAACCCGCCCGCTGGCACCGTGCCGGACGTCCAGCGCTCGCGCCGGTCGTAGAGCCGCTGCCAGTCGGGCGCTTCCCCGGTCTCGACCCATGTCTCGCCGAGGATCGTGTTGCGGAACGCCTTGATCGCCTCGTCCGACCCTTGGGCCGCGTCCCATGCGCGCACGATCCGCTCCCAACTCAGCCAGCCGATCGGCGAATAGAGGGCCGAGAGGTGATAACCAACGGTACCGGGATCAGCCGCAACGGCCGTCGCGCGCCATTCGCCCGTTTCCAGCATCGCCGTCTTGTTGTGCTCTGCGATGGGCTGGTCGCAGCCCTCGCAGTGATATTCAGCAGTCTCCGGCCGCCCCTTTTGCCAACGCAGCCGCTCGAACTTCAGCCATTGTTCGTGACCGCAATGCGGGCATGGCACGAAAAACCGCCGCTGGTCGGAAGCTTCAAACTCTCGCTCGATCCGGCTGAGCCCCCGGATCGTCGGGGTCGAGACCAGGAACACCTTGCGCCGATGGGCAAATGTCAGCGACCGCGCCTCGGCCAGCGTGACCGGATCGCCTTCCTCGTCGGCCGAGGCGGGATAGGCATCGACCTCGTCGAGGAAGATGTAGCGCGCCGGGGTGGAGCGCAGCCCGACCGCTGAGTTCGCGCCGGTCATGATCAGGATGCCGCCCGCGAACTCCTTCGACAGCATGGTGTTGCCCGCATCGCGGGATCGCGCGGGCTTCACCCGCTCCCGCAGCTCCGGGCTTTCGTCGATCAGCGGGTCGATCCGCTGCCGCGAGTTGCGTTTCGCCAGTTCCACGGTCGGTTGGACCGCGAGCATCGGGCCCGGCGCCTGGTGGATCGCGAACCCGATCCAGTTGTTCCCCGCCTCGGTCGCCCCGACCTGCGCCGCCTTCATGAACACGATCCGCTGCGTGGGATCGCCGGGCGACAGCCGGTCCATGATCTCGCGCATGTAGGGCGTACGCACCGTGCGGTATCGCCCGGGCTCGGCCGAGGCGCGGCCCGAGAGCATGCGGTGCCGGTCCGCCCATTCCGAGACGGTCAGGTCCGGGTCGGGTCTGAGCCCGCTGCCCCAGGCGCGCAGGATCTCGCCCGCGCCGTCGAAGTCCGTCAGCGCATCATCTTCACCGGAAGTCGGGCCGGACCTCGGCGAGTTCGTCGAGGTGGGCGCGTACATGTTTCTCCAGCACCTTCTGCATCGCGGCTGGCTCCACGGTGATCTGCTGGCCCGTCGCGTCGCTGGATGAGCCCGAGAGCTCGGCCGCCATCAGCGCCGCCGCACGCGCCGGCCAGTTCACCCACGTGTCCCGTTCCTCCCGCGCCAGCCGGAACACCAGCGCCAGCGCGCGGGCCCGCTCGATCAACTCCCCCTTCAGCTTCTGGAGCCGGATGCGTCGCTCCTGCGCCTTCAGCACCTCGTTCGCCGTCTTCGCCTGCAGGAACGTCGTGCCGCCGCCGACGGCCGGGACCGACAGACCCTGTTCGCGGAGCGTGTCGCCGACTGCGGCCACCGCCGCCTCGGGGACGGGCTTCAGCTTCGGCGCGGGCGGCTTGCGGGTCTTGGACGGGTCCGTCGTTTCCGCCCGCCGCGCGTCGCTGGCGGCCGCGTTGATGCTGCCGTCGGGATAGAGGACCAGCCGCTCGGCGGCCTTCGCCTTCTGGATCGCACCGCGCGACAGCCCGACATGGGCGGCGTACTGGCGCTCGCTCATGCCCTGCATCGACGGCTCCGATTATCATTCAAAATCATGTGCTTATCGAGTTGATAAGTGCGGTGGACAGAGCGAACGTCACTTCGACGACGCGATGCAAATCGACCCAAGGAGCCAGCCCGATGACCCGCCGCGCGACCGACAACACGAAAGCCCTCGACGCCTTTATCGCCGCAAAGACCGAGATCGGCGCGATGCTGGAGCGGCTCGCCGCCCTCAGCGCCGACCACTTCGAGACCCTCCCCGACGAGATCAATTGGGGGCACGTCGGCACCCTGAACCACTATCGCGCCAAGCTGCGCGAGATCACCGACATGGCTTTCCACGAAGGCGAACACGCCGAGTGAGACGGCCCGCTCCCGGTCCCGCCCGCCGACTGGCGGGCTCGACCTCGTAGAAGGGCCTGCATCCCGCGCGCCCCGATACGGGAGACGACGATGACCAAGCTTTCCGACACCCAAGCCCTGATCCTGAGCGCCGCCGCCCAGCGGCCCGAGCATATCGCCCTGCCGCTGCCCGAGAGCCTGCGGGGTGGCGCCGCCGCCAAGGTGGTCGGCGCGATGCTCGCCAAGGGCTTCCTCGAAGAGGTCGACGCGGACACGCGCAAGGGCGAGCCCGCCTGGCGCGAGACCGGCGACGGCCACGGCGTCACACTGGTCGCGACCGACGCAGGCCTCGCCGCCATAGGCATCGAGCCCGAGGACGCGAACCCCGCGCCTGCGGGCGCGACGGACGCGCCGACCGAGGAGCCCGTGCCGGACACTCCCACGGAACCGAAGGCCGCGCCCAAGACGCGCACGCCGCGCGAGGGCACCAAGCAAGCCACCCTGATCGCCATGCTGCGCGCGCCGGACGGCGCGACCATCGAGGAGATCATGGCCGCAACGGGCTGGCAGTCGCACACGGTGCGCGGCGCGATGGCCGGGGCGCTGAAGAAGAAACTCGGGCTCGAGGTGACCTCCGAGAAGGTCGAGAACCGGGGGCGCGTGTACAAGCTCCCCGCCGCTTGACGCACCGGACCCCGACAAGTTGATGGCCGCCGTCCCTCCGGGGCGGCGGTCGATCATTTGGCGCCCCGCATCCGGATCGCCTCGAACACCCGCCGCAAGGCGAAGGATCGTGCGATGCTCACCACGGTGAACACCGCGCCCATCTTCAGGTTCTGCGCCAGCGTCGTGTGAAGCCCGAAGATCGGGAAGATCAGGATCTGCGTGACCACGGCGACACCGTAGCCGACGATCACGTTGGCGACGGACTCGACCAGCGACATGAGGCGGGACTGCTTCATGCGGCGGTCTTGCGCTTTCGCGCGGGTTCGGGGGCTGCGTCCTTTGCCGGGGCATCGGCCGGGGCTTCGGCATCGTCACCCAGCCGCTCGGTTCTCACCTGTGCGAAGGTCCGGCCGTCGCCTTCAAGAATTGCGTCCTTCCCGGTCTCGGCCTGCCAGCGCTCGACGGCGACATCGACATAGGCCGGGCTGATTTCCATTGCGAAGACGCGGCGGCCGTTGGCTTCGCCCGCCATGATCTGCGAGCCGGAGCCCGAGAACGGCTCGTAGCAAAGCCCGCCGCGGGCGACATGCTGGCGCATCGGGATGCCGAAGGCGTCGAGCGGTTTCGGCGTCGGATGGTCGGGGCGCTCGTCCTTGGCGAAGGACGGCATCTCCCACGTCGAGGGCAACGTCTGCTCGGCGACCTTCGGCGGGCGGTTCGGACGGCGCCAGCCCATGAAGCAGGGTTCGTGCTTCCAGAGGTAGTGCGATCGGGTCAGGACGCCCCGGTCCTTCACCCAGATGATCTGCTGATGGACGAAGGCGCCCGCCTTTTCCCAGCAGGCCTCGAGCATCGCCTGACGGCGCGAGGCGTGCCAGCAGTACCAGCCGGCATCCTCGGTGATCGCCTCGGCGACTGCCGCGGCGATGAAGCCGTCGTAAAGCTCGGCCCCCTGCGAACTGTCGTCCCATGTCGTCCCGTAGGACGCCGACCAGTCCTTGTTGCGCGTCGGATGGTTCGAGCCGTCGTAGTCCACCAGATACGGCGGATCGGTCGCGAACAAGATCGCCCGCTCGCCATTCATCAGGCGGCGAACGTCGGCAGCGCTGGTGCTGTCGCCGCAGAGCAGGCGGTGATCGCCAAGGATCCACAGATCGCCGGTGCGCGAGGCCGGGTTGCGCGGCGGTTCGGGGATGGTCACCGGCGGCACGGAGCCCCCGGCGCCACCTTCTTCACCGTCCCCCTCCGGCACAAACGCCAGCAGCTTGTCCAACTCGCCGTCGGAGAAGCCGACCAGCGACAGGTCGAAATCCTCGGCCAGCAGGTCGTTCAGTTCCGCCGACAGCAGCGCCTCGTCCCAGGTGCCGAGTTCGGTCAGCTTGTTGTCCGCGATGCGATAGGCCCGGCGTTGTGCCTCGGTCAGATGCCCGAGCACGATCACGGGCGCTTCTGTCAGCCCCAGCTGCGTGGCGGCCAGTACGCGCCCGTGCCCCGCGATCAACTCGCCGTCCTCGCCGACGAGGCAGGGCACGGTCCAGCCGAACTCGGCCATGCTGGCAGCAATCTTCGCGACCTGGTCCGGCCCGTGCGCCTTTGCGTTCTTCGCGTAGGGCTGGAGGCGCGACAGCGGCCAGGTCTCGATCGCGTCCGGGGCGAAGCTCAGCGTCATGGTGGGCAAGGTTCCTCGGGCGGGTGGATGCCGGTGGCTTCCGGACTCCGGATGCCGGGCCGGACTCCACACGGGGTCCAGCGGACACCATCGGTGTCCGGTCGGAAGGCCAGCGTTCATTGGGGTTTGTGCGGGGCGCGCGCGGCTCCGGCTTCCGGGTGGCTTCCCAAAAATCCGGCCCTGTCGCTGGCGATGTCCCGCGCTTCGCCCGCCAGCATACGAATATCGCCAGGAAGGAACCGGAAACTGCCGTGAGCTGGACCCCGGCCGGACCCTCGCTGGATACCGGGGTCCAGACGGCCCCCGTCAACGCAAAGGGGAGAGCGGGCTTTCCAGCGCACTCTCCCCATCTTGCCTTCGGAATAGCATGGATCTGTTGCAGATGTCGAAGGGAAAAGTGTTGCAACACATTGGAGTCACTGCGCATTCAGGCGCGCAGCGATCTTGGTCAACGCGAGCTGCCAGCGACGCCACGCGGTCGTGCGGTCGCACCCCAGCTCGCCGCTGATCTGCTTCCACGGCACCCGGGCCGCGCGCGACCAGACCAGCTTGCGCTCCGCCTCCTCGATCCAGAGCACCCAGTCGAAGGTCTGCTCGAGCCGGGTGATCGCGGCGGCCGAGGGCCAGACCCGCATCGGCTGCGGCTCCATCGCCGCGATCTCGCGGCTGGTCCGCACGATGTCGGGCCAGGTGTTGAAGTAGCCCTGCGCCTTGACCGGCGGCAGCTTGCGCAGGGTGCGGAACGCCTCCTCGAAATGATCGGCGACGCAGTCGGCAGTCCATTCGCGATCAGCCATGGCGCGCCTCCCTGTCGGAAGGGCGCGGGCCGTAGAGCTTCTCGCCAAGCTGGCGGACAAGTTCACGCTCGGGCCAGGTGAGGCGGTCGTCATCGGCGAAGACCGCGAGGACGCCCTGTTCCTGCCAGCCCTCGCGCTTGACCTGTTCGGGATCCCGGCGTCGGCCGCCGTAGCCGTGGGGATGCCATCTCATGCGACACCTCCCTTCGTCTCGATCGCCCAGAGGAGGATGGCGATGGCGTCGGCCTCGTTGTCGTCGGCCGGGCTGAAGCCGCGGGCGCGGACGGCGGCGACCATGGCGGCCTTGTCTGCGTTGCCCTTGCCAGCGGCATGACGCTTGATCGTGCCGACCGGGACGCCCTCGTAGGGCACGCCGCGCAGCTCGGCCCATGCGGTCAGCGTGGCCATGAGCCCGCCGTAGATGTGGCTCGCGTCGGTGCCTGCGTGGCGGCGGACTTCCTCGAACCAGATGGCGGCGACGGGCCCGGACAGCCGGTCGATCTCGGTCAGCCAGTTGGTGAAGCGCAGGTAGCGCATACCGCCGCCATCGAAGCGGCCCGGGCGCAGCGAGACGGTGCCGCTGGTGATCAGACCGTCGTGGCCGCGGATCGCCCAGCCGGTCGAGGTGCCAAGGTCGAGCGCGAGGATGCAGCGGTTGCGGGGGGCGTCGAGCGGCAGCGATTCAAACCTTGCGCCGTCGCAATTGGGGATCAGAGTCGGCTGAGCCATGATGGGTCTCCTTTGCCGGTGGCCTGTGGTGGTGGAAGACGACGGCGGTCTGGTGCTTGGCGGTACGGGGCCGCCGTCGTCGGATCGGGAAGCACAACAGACCGTCACGGCGGCGCGCGCGGCTGGCCCGGACGTATGGGAGGAGTGGCCAACCCTGTGGGGTGGCCCTCCCATACGTAGTATGGGGGTTTGACACCTAACTGTTCCGAGGAGGGCAAGTAGCTGAAATCATTGCGGAATAAGACTTCATGAAGTCTTCGGGCATGAGTTAGGGACCTAACTCTTATTTGCCCGTAACCCGTTGATTTCGTTGAGTGCACAGTTGGCGCTGTCATATGAGTCAGGCCTCACTCATATGAGTGAGGTCGTCCTCCAGCCCCTCCGGGTAGACCCAGACGGCGGGGTTTTCGACCTGCAAGCAGACCCCGGATTGGGGACACTTGAAGTGGCTGGGCAGGACCGGACGGGCCTCGGTGGTGACCTCGCCGGTGGCCGGATCGATCTCCTCGACGGGCACGCCGAACTGCATGCCCTCGACGCAGAGGTAGCCGAACCGCGACCGGGTGATGGGGAAACCGAACCCCGAGGGGTCGCGCAGGAACTTCACGAAGCCCTTGGTCGCCAGCACGCTGAGCCGCTCGCGGATGGTGTGCTTGCTGCCCAGACCGCCCCGGTTCTCGAAGGTCTCGGCGAACTGCATGGCGGTGTAGAGCCGCTCACCCGCCGCCTCATCCAGCAACATGCCGAGAATGACATCGTGCTTGCGCAGCCGTTCGGCGTCGAACTTGGCCCCGACCTCCTTGCGCACCAGGCGCTCGTTCATCGGGTTCAGCTCGACCCATTCGCCCTTCACCTTGTCGATGAGCTTGCCTGGCAGCGCGGGGCCGTTCCGCAGCTCGATCTCCAGCCGGCGGACGGTGCTGTCCTCGTCGGGGCGGTGCATGAGCAGCCCCGAGGTGTAGAAGCCGCGCAGCGCGCTGGCGCCGGAGAGCGCGAGGAAGGGATCGTCCTTGACCTGATGCTTTGTGGCCTTGCGGGTGTGGTGGGCGAGGATGACGCCCGCGTCCGGATTGACGGCATCGCGGAGAAGCTCCACCCGGTCCTTCAGGAAGAACATCATGGCGGTGTTGTCGTTCTCGCCGCCCCCCTCAGGTCCGCCGTCGAAGAGATTGCGGATCGGGTCGATGACGATGATGTCGGGCGGCGCGTCGGCGAATGCGGCCCGGATCGCCTCGGCCACGCGGGCGACGCCCTCCGCGTCGAGCAGCAGCTTCAGCTTCGGTGTGGCAATGAAGGTGTCGCGCGCGGCGGCGATCACGGCGGCGGGCAGCGCGATCTGCTGCATGCGCTCGCGCAGATAGTGATACTGGATCTCGGCCTGCAGGTAGAACACGCGCAGCGGCCGGGGCGGTGTGAAGCCGAGGAAGGGCACCCCAGCGGCCATGTGCACGAGCCAGGAGATCAGGAAATCGCTCTTGCCGACCTTGGGCGCGCCACCCAGCACGAGGAGCCCGCCAGGGGTCAGCACGCGGGGTCCGATGATGTCCTCCGGCATTGGACTGCTGTCGTCGAGCAGCGCGCCGAGGCTGAAGGTCGGCAACGGGATGGTCGGGGCATCGGCATGGGCTGTGCGCAGGAGCGGCGGACCGTTGCGCTTCACATGCAGCGCCCAGAGCCGTTCGGACTCGGCCATCAGCCGATCGAGCGGCCAGGACGGGCGCAGCATGGCGGCGTTGTAGCCGCAGATCGCCTCCCAGCCCGCGAACGGGTCGAGGCGGCCTTCGTGCACCAGGCGCACGTAATGGCCGATGGCGGCGCTGGCCCCCTGGAAGCGGGACCAATCGTCCACCGCGCCTTCGCGCACCGGCGTGGTGAGCACCGCGTCGATGCCAAGCTTCTCGGTCGGCGCGGCAACGTCGCTGGCGAAGCCCACACCGGGCAGCGGCGGCATCTCGGCGACCCGATCGGCAAAGTCCGCAAGGTCGACCTCGACGTCGCGCTGTTCGCGGATCTGCACGAGGCGCTGGTGGCCGTACT
Source organism: Paracoccus sp. 08 (assembly GCF_024105395.1). NCBI lineage: Bacteria > Pseudomonadati > Pseudomonadota > Alphaproteobacteria > Rhodobacterales > Paracoccaceae > Paracoccus > Paracoccus sp. 08. Next base: position 217,134 of record NZ_WEKR01000064.1, read on the forward strand.
TGTGATAGACCGTGCCCGGCACCCGGATCGGCTGGTGCGCGGAGCGGAAATGCGTGTCGCCGCCGACCTTCACGGCAATCTCGCCGCGCAGGCGGCAGAGGGTGGCCAGGTCATCGCCCTCGGCAGGCTCGGTGAGTTGCCACCAGACATGGAGCTTCGCGGCGCCCTCGGGCGTGCGCCCGCCGCTTTCGATGATGAGCGTGGGCGCGCCGAGGTGGCGGGTGACATGGTCCAGCTTGGCCGGGATGTGGCCCGCGTCCAGATCGACGACGATGGCCTGCATCTGCAGCACATCGGCGGCGCGGGCCTGGCCCTGCTCCTCGACCGTGCCGGGGATGACATAGACGGCGGCGCCCTCGCGGTTCGCCCATGCGGCGAAGGTTTCGAGTTTCTCGGGCGCAGTGTCGTCGGCCGGGATCCAGATGTTGTGCGGCTTGCCGTCCCGGCCCTGACCCTTGTCGACGAAGCCGCGGAGCGGGATCAGCCCCTCGCACCAGCTGAAGACCGTGTCGAGGAACACGGCGATCTGCTCTGGGTCGGGGTCGCAGCCGAACGGGTTCTCGGAGGGTGGCCCGTCGTTGAAGTCCGTCCACGGGTTGAAGTGCAGGATACCGTCGTCGCTCATGCCGGAAGCCCCCAGCAGCGCTCGGACCACGGGCAGAAGCGGCATTCGAAGAAGTCGGGCGTGGTCGCGACGCGTGGCAGAAGCTCGCCCGCATCGGTCGCCTGCAGGATCCGCACGCCCCGGTCGGACATGCGCTGCGCGAGATCGGCGTCGAAGGGCACCAGCTCATGGTGAAGCTCGGCGGTGTCCTTGTTGATCGCGGTGAAGAGCGCGGGCGCGGCGCTGATGCCGGGCACGCTGGTTTCCATGTAGGCCTGATAGACCGCGATCTGGGCGGCATAGACCGGCTTCGACTTGGTCACGCCGTCCTTGACGCAGGCGCGCCAGTTCTTGGCGTTCATCGTCTTGCATTCCCACAGTGCGGGAACGGCCAGACCGAAGCCTTCGGGCCCCGCAGCGATGATGCCGTCGACATGACCGCGGATGCGCCCGCCCGCGACCGAGAAGCCGAACTGGCCGCCATCGGGACGGTTGCCCTTCCGGGTGTAGAGGTCGAAGCCCGCGCCGCGCAGCCAGGCGACGGCCAGATCCTCGAGCGCGTGGCCGATGGCGAAGATGCGCAGCGACTGGCCGCTGAAACCCTGGCCCTCGTCCTTCGGCGTCGCCGTGAACTCGAACTGAAGGGCGCGCTCGCAGGCATGGCCGAGGCGGGATCCGCCGAGATAGTCGCGGAGCGGCCGCGTGGCCTGATCGGCGGTGAGCGCCTGATCGACGGCGGCGTTGACTCGGTCGGCGAAGCTGGGGCGATGATTGTAATCGAGGGTCAAAACGGCACCTCCGGCGTCTGCGCCCGGGCGATGTCGGACATGGCCTCGCGGAAGCCCTCGACGGCTTCCTCGATCAGCGCGCGCACCTGTGCCTCGGTCAGCTCGGCAAGCGGTGTGGCCCAGCCGATCTCGTCCATCAGCAGCGCCACGCGCTTCATGGTGGCGGAGATCGCGGCGCGCTCTTCCTCGGTCAGGTCAACCATGGCGAAACGCTCCCGCGCCAAGCGCGTCCAGAAGGACTGGCAGGGCATCGAGCAGAACCAGACCGAGGGCCGGGGCCGCTTCGACCGGTGCGGATCGAACCAGCCAAAACCACGGGTGGGTTGCCGGCAGACAGCACAGAGCGTTCCACGCGGATGCCAGAGCCGCCGCCGGTCCGCGGCCGTGATGGGGGTGGATGTGGACATGGGTCATGCCGCCCTCCGTTCGGGCCGGGCGGCTGTGTCGATCAGCTGGCGAATGGCGCGCTTGTTGAAGCCGAAGGTCATCAGCGCCGAGGCGCGGTAGCGCGTCAGGCCGAAGTCATGGCGGCACTCGGGCGGCAGGTATTGCAACTGCTTCTCGGTCGGCGGCTGGCGCAGCCAGGAACGGGTCTTGAAGGCGCTTTCGTCCGTCTCGTGGGTGTTCAGCCAGTCGTCCGCCTGCGCGAGGCAGACCGTGCGCTCGCCCACACCCAGCAGATGCGGGCGTTCGCCCTTCGCCCCGCCGATGGCGTACCAGACCCCGTCCAGCCAGAAGATGCCGCCCCAGGCTGCGAAGCCGGTGGCCATCAGCGCATCGTCCGTGCCGTAGAGGTCGACCCACGCGAAGCTGGACCGCTTCAGCAGGTCGATCTCGGTCATCATGAAGCCCGAGAGCGGCGCCGCGGCCCCACCTTCGCCTGCATCCAGATCCTCGCGGGGGAACGCCTCACCGCAGAGCGGGCATTCGGTGGCGGCCAGCGGGATCTCCGCCTCGCAGGCAGGACAGGTCTTGGTCGGCGCCTCGCCGGTCTCGGTCTTGCCGTCGAGATCGACATCCTGTTCCAGCGTGCCGTGGATCAGGCTGGAGGTGCCGAAATCCAGCACGACGCAGTCGGTCTTCACGATGCCGGGGTATTCCTCGGGGTCGACGGTGCGCAGCCCGCGCCCGACCATCTGGATCATTGTGGACTTGTAGGAACTGGGCCGCAGCAGCACGACGCAGGAGGTGGGCGGGTGGTCCCAGCCCTCGGTCAGCACCGCCACGTTGACGACGACGCGGATGCTGCCCGCCGCGTAGTCGGCGAGGATCGCCTTGCGGGTCTCGGCCGCCAGGTCGCCATGGATCAGCGCGGCGGAAACGCCCGCGGCCCGGAACGCGTCGGTGACGTGTTCGGCATGGGCGACGGTGGAGCAGAACACCACGGTCTGCCGGTCGCCCGCCTTTTCCTTCCAGTGCCGGATCACCTCGTCGGTGACGGGGGCGCGGTCCATGATGCCCGCGACCTCCGCCATGTCGAAATCCGACATCGTCTTGCGGACAGAACGCAGCTCGTCCTGCACGCCGACATCGATGACGAAGGTGCGGGGCGGCACCAGGTGGCCCGAGGCGATCAGCTCGCCCAGCCGCACCTGGTCGGCGACATTGTCGAAAACCTCGCGCAGGCCCTTCTTGTCGCCCCGGTTCGGCGTCGCCGTGACCCCGAAGATGCGGGCGTCGGGATTGGCTTCGCGCACCCGATCGATGATGCGGCGGTAGCTGTCTGCGACGGCATGGTGCGCCTCATCCACGACCAGCAGGTCGATGCGCGGCATGTCTGCAAGGTTCGAGGCCCGCGCCAGCGTCGGCACCATGGCGAAGGCGACCTGGCCGCCCCAGGACTTCTCGGTGGCGTCGATGACCGATGTGGCGACGCCCGGCACCACGCGCTGGAACTTGGCGCGGTTCTGCGCGGTCAGCTCATCGCGATGGGCCAACACGCAGGCCTTGGCCCCGTCGCCGATCATCTCGCCGGTGACCGCCGAGAGCATGATGGTCTTGCCCGCGCCGGTGGGCGCCACGCCCAGCGTGTTGCCGCGGGAAGCGAGCGCAGCCACGCTGCGCTCGACGAAGGTTTTCTGGCGGGGGCGCAGGCGCATGGCCGGTCTCCCCCTTACTGCGCCCAGCTCGGCCGACCGGCGGTGCCGGGGGCGGACGCGGGCTGGCTGGGCTGGGTGGCCGTCGTGGGTTGCTGCGGGGCGTGGCCCTGCGCCGGGGCGGCGGTGAACTGCGGCGCGACCGTGCCCATCAGCGCGGCATAGTCGCGATGGTCGGGCGTGACGGCAGCGCGGATCTCGTTCTTGTCGTCGCCGTTGGTGTCCTGACCGATGTCGATACGGGCGATGAACTCGACCCCGTCGAGATCGCCGAAGCCGTTGATGCGGCGGCGGGCCTGCGCCTCCGGCGAGTTGTCCTTGTCGGACACGCCGCGCGCCGAGTTGAGGATACCGCGGATCAGGCCGCGCCCCATGTTGGCCCAGTCCGGTCCCTTCGGGCTGTAGAGGCCGATCAGCGACCAGACCTTGCGCCGGGCATAGGGCCCCTCGAGCACCGTGTATTCGGCGTCGAGATAGACGGCGCCGGTGGCGGCGCGGCGCGCCCAGCCGCCGGTCCAGCCCTGCGAGGGGTCGTCGAAGCCGCCCGGGCGCAGGGTCAGCCGCACCTTGGCGAGCGTGCCCTTCGGGATGACGTTGGTGTTCGATTGGGCGGAGTTGAAGTCGTTCCAGGGTCCGGACATTGCGCGGCTCCTTTCAGTTGGAGGGTGGGACGCGCAGCGGCGTCAGAAGGGGAAAGCCACCCCGGCGACCGGATCGGGACACCGGGCGTGGCGAGAGGCGCTCAGCCATGGTCGGGCTCCTGCGCGGGGGCGGGATCGGTGGGCGTCACCGGCGGCCAGGTCAGGCGTTCGGAGGCAGGCGCCGCGGGGCGCTGGATCTTCTCCATCAGCCGTCCGAGATGCGGGGCCTCGACCCTGTCGAGGCGGCCCGAGCGGTCCTTGGCCGGATAGCCCCAGGGGTTCAGCGTCTGGCAGACGAATGCCCGCTGCGGCTGGCCGCCGGGGTCCGGGATGTCGGCCATGGTGATGACCTGATCGACGATCCCCGGCAGTTCGAGCCCTGTCTTCGAGCCGTCGATCTGCGGCTGGAAGACCTTGCGATTGAAGTCGTCGAGCCGCTCGTCAAGGATGCCCACGAACCAGACATGCTTGCCGCGCGTGTGCTGCAGGTGGGTCAGCCACCCGATCATCTCGCGGCCGTGCAGACCGTAGGCGCCACGGATGTCGGGCTTGCCGGTCTTCTCGGAGAACGCCTCGGGCTGGCCACGGCACCACTGGAAGCAGAGCCGCCCGGCCACGGTGATCGAGTCGATGAAGACGGTCTCGTATTTGCCGATCACCGCCGGATCGCCGTAACGCCCGCAGACTTCGTCGAAATGCGCCTTGCTGTAAGGCTGGTCCTCGCGCAGCGCCGGGTTCGGCCCGCCGATGAACACCGCGAAATCGCGGCATTCCTTCCAGGTGCGGGGCCGGAGAGTGTCGATCTCCAGCCCCTCGACCGCCAGATCCCCGGCCTCGAGGTCGAGGAAGAGCGTGGTGGAGGCGTTCAGCGTCCAGAGCAGGCTGGTCTTGCCGATGCCGGACCGGCCGAAGATGACGCCCTTGATGCCCTTGCGTTGCGCCAGCCGTTCGTCGGCTCCGATGATGGGAAGGGCCATCACTGGCCCTCCTTCTTCATCACCGCCGTGGCGGCGCGATCTGCGCCGACGCNCCCCGCCTCGCGAGCGAGCTTGTAGAGGCGCTTAAGCGCGTCGGCGCGGCGGTAGGCGGCCGTGCTCTCGCGCTCCGCTTCCACGATGGCGAAGGCGATCTCGTCCACGGTCGCCTCGAGGACCGGCAGCGGGGCGCGCGGCTCGTCACCGGGGCGCTGCGGCAGGGAAATGGTTTCGGGGAGGTCTTCGAGGGCGTAGCTCGCGGCGCGAAGACGGGTGATGTCGTCCGGCTGGTCCGGCATGGCTTTTCTCCGTGAGATGAGGTGATCGAGGAGGCGCATCACGCGGCCTCGCGGACGTCGGGCGCGGGCTCGGCGACGTAGATCGCCAAGAGCGGCGTCCCGTCGGCATGGGCGCCGGCGTCCTCGATCTGATAGTTGCGGTTGGGCTCGCAGACCTCGGTCAGCTCCCAGCGGCGATAGAGCCCCGGGAGACGCCTGAAATCCTCGAGCGACAGATCGGCAGTGCGGTTCATGCGTGTCTGCTTTCGGTTGGAGGGAAGGCGCTCGGGGCGCTCGAATGGGAAAAGCCACCAGCGGGACCGGATCGGGACATCGGGTCAGGGGATTTCCTCGAGGGCGTCGTGCAGTCGGCGCATCGCGCGCTGGTACCGCTTGCGGGCGGCGGCCTCGGTCAGACCGAGTTCGACGGCGACCTCGGCCGGGGAGAAGCCTTCGATCGCCACGCGGATCACCAGCAGGGCGTCGTCGCCGAGCAGCTTCCGCACCGCGCCATTCAGCCGTGCGTACCCCGTCTCGCCGATCCCGCTGTCGCCGCTGTCCGCCACCTCGTCGGGGTCGGCGCCGCTGGCGAGATGTTCGCGCGCCGTGTCGCGCTGGCGCACGCGGATCATGTCGCGCTCGACATTTCGCAGGACCGTGGCCGCGATCCAGTTGACGCGCCCGAGGTCGAGGCCGCGGACCGCCTCGGTGGTGCGCGCCAGAATGTCTGACGCAACCTCGTCGGCGGTGCCGATCCTGCGCCAGATCGACCGGCGCCGGATGGCGTCGAGGCCGGGCCAGAGCGCCAGCAACAGCAGCGTCAGGGCGCAGTCGGACGCGGACCCGTTGCCCTGCGCCGCCTTCACCAGCGCGGCGAGGATCAGGTTCTTCCGGGCCGGATCGCCGGTCGTGCGATGCAGCCCGTCCAGCAGGGCCGCCGGATCCCGGAACGGTGTGAGGGCAGCCTGCGCACGCCGGACGGCGTCGAAGCTGCGCTGGAAGTGAAGGTTCGTGGATGATTGCATGAGGTGATCACGGATCTCGTGCCACGCGAAGGACATCGGACGCCTGCCTTGCGGCCAGGCGTCCGGCGCCTTCTCGTGGCCAGGTCAGGACGTCGCGCGTCTCTGCGATTTCAGGGGGTTGGGTGAATGCGCGCGTCAGCGCGCGGGTGCGGTCGCGTTGTTCAGCGAGCCGCAGCCGCGGCAGGTGGCCTGCACCGGGAAGCCCACGAGATACTCGTGCCCCCGCGCGAAGCGCAGGTGCATGCGGCCGTCCAGGCAGAGGCCGAGCAGCTTGTCACAGCGCGTGCAGCGCCATTCCGAGTTGTGGGTGGTGGGCTTGGTCTTCGCTGCGCCGGACCAGCTCGTCTGGGCTGCCTGGCGCGAGGGGAAGGGAGTCGGCATGGAAGTGCTCCTCTGATGTGGAGCCCTTCCAATAATCAGCGGTTTGTTAGACCGTCCCGCCCGAAACCCTAGATGAACTCTAGATCACGCGGTGTCGGTCGCCTCGCCGAGACGCCAATAGCGATTGCTCGAGCCGTGCCGGATGTAAGTCGGATGCGCCTTCGCCCATGCGCCGGAAGAGAACAGCTGTCTGGGATTGTCAGACCCCATCCCGTCCATCAGGACCTTGGTCAGCCGCTGGCCTGTGCCATCGGTCGCCGCTTCAACAAGGCTTTCGAAGAGTTGGATCTGGCCCGCGCCATCAAGCGTTAGCGGATCGAGACCCGGGATGATGAGCGTCGCAGAGCGAGGCGTGTGTCGTACAACTTGGGCGACTTGCGCGGAGGACGCTAGCGTTCGGTTCGCCTCGAATCGCCGAGCCATTTCCTCCTGGTCCAGATCGCCGAGGCTTCCGTCCTGAAGCAACAGGTCGCGTAGCGCGATCACGACGTTCGGCCCGAGGAATCGTGGTGGATCATTGGACACGGCGAGTACGAGACCAGGACCCGCCGTATGTCGCGACCGAAGCGCATTCTCGACATTCTCGCGGGCTTTCAGATCGGCAAGGCGGCGCGCCAGGTAAAGCGGGACCTTTCGCTCACCCAGTGCAATCGGCCCAAGCGAGACGAGGAACTCGTTGATGGTTTCGATGTTCCTGATGCCGAGAGAGCCAGCTATCGCCTTGAGGATGGTTTCGGCGAGCCATGCTTGATCGATCCCGTACTCGATCGCATTGGTGTCGAGACGCAATCCGTCCGCCTCCCCAAAGGAACCGGTTTGTCGAACCGTCCCCGGCTCCGGACCCGTTTCCTGCTCAACTTCGACAACCTCATCGTCATCCTCGGCGAGCCCAATCACCTGCCGCCCTTTGCGGGCAATCAATCTCGCACTCACCAAGCGGGCTGGATCGACGCCCGCGGAGTTGAAGAACGCACCTGCAACAGTGTCGCCGGGCAGGTCGTACAGCGACAGAAGAAAGCCGAACCACTGCGCCCGTTCCTGATCGGTGAGCGTCCGCAGGTTCTGCGTAAGACCCCAGTGTTCGAGCAGTCGGAACCCAAGGTCCCGAAGGAACGGATCGCGCATGCTCTGCACGTCCGAACTGCTGCCATTCGAGATCGAGACCCGGAAGGTTCCCTTCTTGCCGTCTGATCGACGGGTGTAACCAATTGCGATGGCGATTTTTGTGAAGCCGAAACTCCGGATCAGGGCGGCTGAATTGGCGACGTATTTCCGGACAACGTCCTCCATCGTGTCTTCTATGGTCACCTTGATGTTCAGCCGCCGGCCCCACGAGCCGAGGCGCACCTCGGCCTCGACTACCGCCGCCAGCGTAATCTCGACATCGTCGAAATCTGGGCGATCCAGATCGAAGGAGGACCTGAAGCGTTCGAGGTTAAACTCTCGGCGGGTCAGCGGCTTGGCCGAAGGCGGGCGCCCTAGAACGACCTCCGCGAAGACTTTCGAGGTTTTTTCGCGAACCTCGCCGCTGGCAGATGCGACCTCGATTTTCTTCAGCTTGGGCGTGTAGATCAGGACAGCCTCGTGTGATGGCCTGTAGTAGTGGACGGTCCAGCCCCCTTCCTCGCGATGATTGTCGATACTTGACAGGGGCCCGGGATGGCGCAGGGCGACCATGAAGGACGGCGGGTAGTTGGCGGTCTCGGGCAATTCGAGGACGGACGCGGTGACCTTGCCCTTCAGTCCCAGAGCTTCCTGAACAGCGTCACAGAGCTTCTCGTCAGGGATTCCCTCTGCGTCGGCAACAGAAGCGTGGTCGAAGTCCACCTCGCAGCATGTGTAGTACGTCCGCCGTTCTCGATAGCGCCGCGCGGCATAGAAGCTCTGGGCGTCGTGAAAGTGCATCGGGAAGACCGTGCGCATCCAGATGCTCTTGCACAGAAGGTCAGGCTGGGACTCATAATGGTCGTAGTCGACATTCTGCAGCCGTTGCCCCGCAACCGTGTCGAGTGAGGTCGCTCCCTTGTCCTGGCCCATGTCGAGCAGAGCGCCAGCGATGCCCTCAAGTAGCCCGATGATTTCCTTGTCCTCCGAACGCAGGTACGCACTCAGCGCGGCCTTGCCTTGATCATCGGTCGTGCCATCAATGATTTCCGGCGGAGCGAGAAGAGTGTCGTCGGGCCGTTTGAAGCTGGCGAGAAACTGCCGGACCAGCGCAGCTGGGGCGCCCTGAAGGATACTCCCGAGGTTCGGTCCGAATTCGCTCTTCCTCCGCGCCATGAACTCACCTCAATGAACAACTGCTCTCGATTGATTCAACCCACGATAATCATGGACATATCCGTGATCGGCAACCCCTGATGTTCTCTCCCTGTTCGCATTTCTGCATTCCGTTCTTCTGAGATGTCCCGTCCCGGGCGGCCGGGTGGCTTTTGATCGGTAACAGCACCACCGATCACGGCTACCAAGACATGAAACGCCCTAATCCTCTCCCGCCGGACCAGATGACGCCCGCAGAACGCCGCGCCGAGCTGTGCAGGCTGCTGGCGCTCGGGCTGGTTCGGCTTCGGATGCGGGGGGCGGGCGAAGTATCTAACGATACTGGAGAAAGCACTCTACACTATCCGCCCGACCAATGCCGTCATGCAACTCCAACTCACCGGAGAAATGCATGAACAAGCCCGATCCCATCCCCGCGCGCCTCGCCGCGCTCAAGACCATGCCGACGCCTGACCTGAAAAAGCAGTGGCGCGATCTGTTCGACTGCGAACCGCCACCCTTCAATCGCCGCTACCTCGAAAGCCGGCTGGCCTATCGCATCCAGGAACTCGCCTATGGCGGGTTGAAGCCCGAGACGATCCGGCGGCTGGAGCGGCTGGGCGAGGAACTGGACGGCGGCGACAGGAAGAAGCGTGGCATGCGCGCCGACCGTGACCGCCCGATCACCGGCACGCGGCTGCTGCGCGAATGGCAGGGTGTCGAGCAGGTCGTCACCGTCACCGCCGACGGCTTCGAGTGGCAGGGCCGCCCCTACAAGTCGCTGTCAGCCATCGCCCGCGCCATCACCGGCACCCGCTGGAACGGGTGGACCTTCTTCGGGCTCAAGAACCACAGGGGGCGGACATGACGAAACCGCCCGAGAAATCCAAGGTCGTCCGCAAGCTGCGGTGCGCCGTCTACACCCGCAAATCCTCCGAGGAAGGGCTGGAACAGGAGTTCAACTCGCTCCACGCGCAGCGGGAGGCTTGCGAGGCATACATCGCCAGCCAGCGGTCCGAGGGTTGGGTGCTTGTCCGCGATCAGTATGACGACGGCGGTATCTCCGGCGGCACGTTGGAGCGCCCCGGTCTGCAGCGGCTGATCGTAGACATCGAGGACGGGCTGGTCGACGTGGTGGTGGTCTACAAGATCGACCGCCTCAGCCGCTCGCTCGCCGACTTCGCCAAGCTGGTCGAGGTGTTCGATCGGAATGGCGTGACCTTCGTCTCGGTGACCCAGTCCTTCAACACGACCACGTCGATGGGGCGGCTGACGCTGAACATCCTGCTGTCCTTCGCCCAGTTCGAGCGCGAGGTGACGGCCGAGCGCATCCGCGACAAGGTCGCGGCCAGCCGGAAGAAGGGGATGTGGATGGGCGGGGTGCCACCCCACGGTTACCGCGTCGAGAACCGGAAGCTGGTGGTCGACGAAGACGCCACCGCGCATGTGCGCTGGATCTTCGACCGCTTCCTCGAGATCGGGTCCTGCACGGAGCTGGCGCGAGAGGTAGGCGTACGTGGCATCCGAACCCCGCGCGGCAACCGGATCGACAAGAAATACATCTATCGGATGCTCAGCAACCGCGCCTACATCGGCGAGGCGGTCCACAAGGGCGACAGCTATCCCGGCGAGCACGACGCCATCATCGACGGCGACACGTGGGGCAAGGTCCACGCCATCCTGCAGGAAAGCCCGCGCAAGCGCGCCGCCCGCACGCGCGCCGACACGCCCGCGCTGCTGAAGGGGCTGCTGTTCGGGCCGGACGGCGCGGCCTTCTCGCCGACGCACACCCGGAAGGGCGACAAGCTATACCGCTACTATGTCAGCCAGACGGTGCTGAAGCATGGCGCCGGGTCGTGCCCGGTCGGCCGCGTGCCCGCGGGCGAGATCGAGGCCGCTGTCATTGACCAGCTGCGCGCCGTGTTCCGCCAGCCGGAGATTGTTGCGGGGACCTGGAAGGCGGCGCGTGCCCACGCCGACGACATCTCCGAGGCCGACGCACGGACAGCGCTTCAGCAGCTCGACCCGCTGTGGGACGAACTCTTCCCCGCTGAGCAGGCGCGCATTGTCACGCTGCTGGTCGAGCGCGTCGATATCGGCACGAACGGGCTCAACTTCCGGCTTCGGATGGACGGCCTCGGAGGGCTCGCGCGCGAGATGCTGTCTGGCAGCATCGGAGCAGCGGCATGACCCGCGCGACGGCGGTCCCTGAGACGGTCACAATCCACGTGCCATTCCGCATCGTGAAGCGCGGCGGGCGCAAGGAGATGCAGGTGCCCACCGAGACCCGCGCTCATCATCATCCCGACGATGCCTTGATCAAGGCGCTGGCGCGCGCCTTCCGATGGAAGCGTATGCTGGAGTCGGGTGAGTTCGCCACCATCGCCGAACTTGCCGCCCGTGAGGCCATCCCGTCGACGTACGTGGCGCGCGTCTTTCGGCTGACGCTGCTTGCCCCGGAATTGATCGAGGCCATCCTCGATGGGCGCCAGCCGAGAGCCCTGACGCTTCCGACGTTGATGAAACCGTTTCCGATGGAGTGGAAGGAGCAGCGGCCGGTCCGGTAGGCTCAGCTGCCTTGACCGCGCGCACCCGCTCTGTTTCTCTTTGACGCCGGGGGATACGACCTCCGATGCCATTAGAATATCAACAGAAATCCATGGTGATCATCGAAGCCCCGCGATAAACCGAGGATTGAAAAAGCAAGTAAGGTCAATCCCGGAATGAATCTGCAGGCTCACGATCAGCTCAAAAACCACATCTGGGAAATCGCGAACCGCCTGCGCGGTCCTTATCGTCCGCCCCAGTATCGGCTCGTCATGCTGCCGATGGTCGTCCTTCGACGGCTCGACAGTGTCCTTGAGCCGACGAAAGACGCTGTGCTCAAGGAGTACGACAAGCTCACCGCGCAGAACATGCCTGAGAGCGCGATGGAGCGGCTGCTTGGCCGCGCCGCTGATCCTACCCGACAGCATCCTCTGTATAACACCAGCCCCTTCACGTTCAGGCGTCTACTTGGCGACGCCGAGAACATCGCGCCCAACCTCGTCGCCTACATCAACGGCTTCTCGCCTACGGCGCGCAGCATCTTTGAGCGGTTCAAGTTCACCGACCAGATCGAGAAGCTCGATGCCAGCAATAGGTTGTTCACCATCGTGAAGGCGATGGCCGACGTCGACCTGCACCCGGATCGCATCGACAACCTGCAGATGGGCTACCTGTTCGAACACCTGGTGATGCGCTTCAACGAGCAGGCCAACGAGGAGGCCGGCGACCACTTCACCCCGCGCGAAGTCATTCGGCTGATGGCGAACTTGATCTACACCGGCGAGCAGGACGTCTACACGCCTGGCATATACCGGACCATCTATGACCCCGCCTGCGGCACGGGCGGGATGCTATCCGAGTCCGAAAAATTCATCCTCGCGCAGAACGAGAGCGCCAATCTCGCGCTCTTCGGGCAGGAGTACAACGACGAGTCCTGGGCGATCTGCTGCTCGGACATGCTGATCAAGGACGAGGAGACCAGCAACATCGTCCTCGGCGACACGCTCGGCGATGGCAAGACCCGCGACGGTTTCGAGGGAGAGCGTTTTCACTATCTGCTGGCGAACCCGCCCTTCGGCGTGGAGTGGAAGGATCAGAAATCCGTCGTTGAGGCGGAGCATGCGCTGCACGGCTTCTCCGGCCGCTTCGGCGCGGGTCTGCCCGCGATCAACGATGGCTCGTTCCTGTTCCTCCAGCACATGATGTCGAAGATGCACCCGGCACCCCAGGACGGGGGCGAAGGGTCAAAGATCGCCATCGTGTTCAACGGCTCGCCGCTCTTCTCAGGCGACGCCGGGTCCGGGCCATCGAATATCCGCCGCTGGATCATCGAGAACGACCTTCTCGACGCCATCGTCGCGCTCCCCGACCAGCTTTTCTACAACACCGGCATCTTCACCTACGTCTGGCTCGTCACCAACCGCAAAGCGCCCGAGCGGCGCGGCAACGTGCAGCTGATCGACGGGACGCGGTTCTTCGAGCGGATGAAGAAGAGCCTCAACAACAAGCGCAACGAGATCACCGAGGACCAGATCCGACACCTTACCCGCATCTATGGCGCGTATCGCGACGGCGAGACCGCGGAGGTCGTCATTGATCAGAAGACCGGCGAGACCGAGACACGCACCGTGTCGCGCATCTTCGAGAACCGGGAGTTCGGATTTCTCAAGGTGACGGTGGAGCGACCACTGCGGATGAGCTTCGAAGCTTCGCTGGATCGGCTGGCCAAGCTCGACGACCAGACCCCCTTTGCCAACCTTGCCACATCGAAGAAACGCAAGGACGAGGCCGCGGCGGCGCGCGAGATCGCGGAAGGCCAGAAGCAGCAGGAGGCGATCCGCGCGGCTCTCGCCACGCTCGAGGGCCGGGGTCGCTACATGGACCGCGCGGTGTTCGACGCCGATCTGACTGCGGCCGCTAGGAGGGTCGGCGTGAAGATCGCCGCCCCTGTAAAGAAGGCGATCTTCGCCGCCTTGGGCGAGCGCGACCCGGATGCCGAAATCTGCCGTGACGCCAAGGGGCGGCCTGAACCCGACAGCGAATTGCGCGACACCGAAAACATCCCGCTGCCCGAGGGCACTGCGCTTCCGTTGCCGATGCAGTTCGGGCCGGACAAGCCCAACGACCGGCTGGTGGCGGCATTCCGTAGCACGATCGAGGACTACATGGCGCGCGAGGTTCTGCCGCATGTGCCGGATGCCTGGGTGGATTTCGACAAGACCAAGGTCGGCTACGAGATCCCGATCAACCGGCATTTCTATGTCTACAAGCCGCCACGCCCGCTGGACGAGATCGAGGCCGACATCACCGGGCTGGAAGGCGAGATCGCCGGGCTGCTTAAGGGCTTGGTCGCATGAGTTACTTCGCCCGCAGCAATGAACTGCCGGAATGGGCGGCGCATGTCCCGGATGGTTGGGGAAGAAACTGGCTGAAATGGTCAGTCGATCTCTCAACAAAACGTCCGACAGAAGCGGAACAAGAGGCGCTTCCGTACATCTCGAATGAGGATATTGCGTCGTGGACCGGGAAGCTTCTGATTGAGGAGCCGAAACCGGCCGAGGCGGATAGTCGAGTATTCCAGAAAGACGATGTTCTTTTCAACAAACTTCGCCCGTATCTTGCAAAGGTCTATCACGCAACATTCGATGGCGCGAGTTCAGGTGAGTTGTTGTGCCTTCGGCCGTCCGAGGCTGTTGAACCGCGTTTCCTGTTTTATGTGCTGGTATCCAAAGGCTTCATCGACACGATCAACTCGGAAACCTTTGGGTCAAAGATGCCTCGCGCGGATTGGGAGACGGTCGGCCACCAGCCGCTGCCCCTCCCGGCACTCGAAACCCAGCGACAGATCGCACGATTTCTGGATGAGAAGACCGCGCAGATCGACGGACTGATCGAGAAGAAGCGCGCGCTTCTGGATCAGCTGGCCGAGAAGCGCCAGGCCCTCATGACCCGCGCCGTTACGAAGGGCCTCGATCCCGCCGCCCCGATGAAGCCCTCCGGCATCGACTGGCTCGGCGACATCCCCGCGCATTGGGAGGTGCTGCCCGTCAAGAGAGTCGCAAAACTTGAAAGCGGGCATACACCTGATAAGAAAATCGAGGCTTATTGGGAAGACTGCGAGATACCGTGGGTTTCCCTAAATGACACCGCGATCCTACGAGAGGCGGATTACATTTCTGACACCACATTCAAGATCAACGAGCTAGGGCTGGCAAATTCGTCAGCTCGGCTGCTTCCTGCGAGGGCTGTAGTTTTCACTCGCGACGCCACGATCGGGGAAAGCGCCATAACGACGCGACCGATGGCTGTATCTCAACACATCATCGCGTGGTTGTGCCATGAGGACCGCGTCATTCCTGAGTACTTGCTTTTCACAATATACGGGATGACTGGTGAGTTGTTGCGGCTAACCAACGGCTCGACAATAGGCACAATAGGACTTGGAGACGTAAAATCCATTCGAATGGCACTCCCTCCTCTGGACGAGCAGAAAGCGATCATTGCCGCGATTATCGATGCAAAGGATAAGTTGGATGAGGTGGTGCGGTTGGTGCGGCGATCCTCTGACCAACTTTCGGAATACCGAGCAGCGCTCATTACCGCCGCTGTCACCGGAAAGCTCACGGAGCTGCAATGACTCTGGCGGCCGGTACCTATTTCGAGCATCTGAAGGCGTATGTGAACAGCGACTACGTCATGCACGACGGAGCTGGGGGAAAGGTCTTGCTGACGGAGAAGTACTTTCGCCCCGAGGACGTGAAACCTCAGGAGCGCAAGATCGAGCTTCTGCTCCCAGGACCCGGTATGGCGTTCAAGCTGGACCATGATGATTTCGACACGGCGAAGAAGAAGAGCAAACCGGCGCTGTTCCACTTCCTCGACGATACGGCAAAGCCGTGGTCCAGGCGCTGCGATTTCGTGATCTTCTACGTCAACGGCCGCGCCTTCCATGCCGACTGCATCGAGTTCAAATCGAAGAGCCTGACAGCCGAAAAGATCGTCCCGCAACTCAGGGCCGGAATGTGTTGGGTCACCAGCCTGAAACGCACGATCGATCACTACACCGGCGACAATCGCAGAATCCGTCTGCGCAAGTTCGTCTTCGCCGAGAACGAGAACCCTGGCGCATATCTCGACCCCAACCGGCAGCTCAACGCCGATCCTTCCATTCGATACTACCACTTTGACGAGGTGAACGGTCAGCCCCTGGCCGACCTGCAGAACACTTCTGTGCAGGAGATTTGAGCCATGTCCGGCCATACCGAGCGAGATTTTGAAACCGCGATCGAGGCTGGACTCACGGGGGGCGGCGGCTACGCCACGCGCCAGCCAGGGTCCTATGACGAGGCGCTGGCGCTCTTTCCCGAGGACGTGACCGGATTTCTCAAGGACAGCCAGCCAACACGCTGGGGCCAGCTCGAGGCGCTGCTCGGTGAGAAAACCGAAGCGACAGCGCTCGACAGCCTGGCTAAGGAGCTTGAACTCAAGGGCACGCTCCATGTCCTGCGCCACGGGTTCAAGTGCTATGGCAAGACGTTCCGCATGGCGTTCTTCCGACCGAACTCGGGCATGAACCCAGATGCGGCCGCGCTGTATGGTACGAACCGGCTGACCATAACCCGGCAGGTCGCCTTCGCCTCGGTCCTGAAGCGTGCAGACGGCAAGAACCGGCGCTGCATCATCGACGTGACGCTCAGCCTCAACGGCCTCCCGGTGGCGACGGCGGAGCTCAAGAACCCGATGACCGGCCAACGGGCGGCCGACGCCATACGACAATACGCGGAGGAACGGGACGAACGCGATCTGCTGTTCGCCTTCAAGAAGCGCGCGCTCGTGCATTTTGCGGTGGATCCGGACGAGGTGTGGATGACCACGCGGCTGAAGGGACGCGAGACGGTCTTCCTGCCCTTCAACCGTGGCCACGACCACGGGGCCGGCAATCCGCCCGTGGCAGGAAACTGGAAGACGCATTTCCTGTGGGACGAGGTGCTACAGGCCGACAGCCTGATCGATATCCTCCAGCGCTTCATGCACCTCGAAGTCAAGGAAAGGCAGGTCAAGACCGACAAGGGCGTCCGCACTATCCGCAAGGAAACGATGATTTTCCCGCGGTATCACCAGCTCGACGCCGTGCGAAAGCTCATCGCACATGCCGGCGCTCATGGGTCTGGCAGGAATTATCTGATCCAGCACTCGGCGGGGTCGGGGAAGTCGAACTCGATAGCCTGGCTGGCCCACCGGTTGGCGAGCCTGCACGACGCCAATGACGAGAAGGTGTTTCACTCGGTCGTCGTCGTCACCGACCGGCGCGTGCTCGATCAGCAATTGCAGAACACGATCTACCAGTTCGAGCACAAGACGGGCGTCGTCGAGAAGATCGAGGAAAACACTCAGCAGCTTGCCCGGGCACTGTCGGCCGGGACGCCCATCGTCATCACGACGATCCAGAAGTTTCCCTTCATCTCGCAGGCGCTCTCAACGCTGGAGAGCAAGGGTACTGGCGTGAAGATCGACACGGCGGGCAAGCGGTTCGCAGTGATCGTGGACGAGGCGCATTCTTCGCAAAGCGGCGAGACGGCCATGGCGCTTAAGGGCATGCTGAACAAGGACGGCATCGAGGCTGCGATCGCCGCGCAATTGTCCGAGGAAGAAGACGAAGACCTGTCCGAGGACGCCAAGGCAGCGATGCTGCGCGACTCCCTGAAGCGGGCACGCCAGCCGAACCTCAGCTTCTTCGCCTTCACCGCAACGCCGAAGTTCAAGACCAAGACCCTCTTCGACGAGCCGGGACCAACTGGCACGTCGCCGTTCCACGAGTACACGATGAGGCAAGCCATCGAAGAAGGCTTCATCATGGACGTGTTGCAGAACTACACGACCTACAAGCGCTTCTTCGGTCTGATCAAGCAGGTCGAGAACGATCCTGATGTGCCGCGCAAGAAAGCGGCGAAGGCACTGACGCGGTATCTGGAGCTGCACCCGGTCAACATCGAGCAGGTCGTCTCCGTCATCGTGGAGCATTTCCGTCTCTACGTGATGCACGAGCTCGGCGGTCGCGCGAAGGCCATGGTCGTGACAGGCTCGCGCCTTGCCGCAGTGAAATACAAGCTGGCCTTCGACCGCTATATCAAGGCGCACGGCTACGATGGCATCCGCTCGCTCGTCGCCTTTTCCGGCACCGTGGAAGATCCGGAGGACCCGGGATCGGCCTACACCGAAGTGTCGATGAACGATGGCCTCGCGGAAAGCGAGTTGCCCGAGACCTTCGAGCGTGACGACTACCGCGTGCTCTTGGTGGCGGAGAAGTATCAGACCGGATTCGATCAGCCCCTCCTGCAGACAATGTATGTCGTGAAGCGGCTCGCGGGCGTGCAGGCGGTGCAGACCCTCTCGCGCCTGAACCGGATGGCGCCGGGCAAGGCACGCACCTTCGTCCTCGACTTCGCGAACGAAGAAGATGACATCTACAAAGCCTTCAAGCCGTACTACGAGGTAACGCCGATTGGCGAAAACGCCGATCCGCACCGGCTCTCCGAGTTGCAGCACAAGCTCCTGGAATGGGCGATTTTCGCTCCCGACGATGTGAACGCTTTCGCCGAGGTCTGGTACCGACGCAAACGCGAGCACTCCGCTACTGATCACCGGCTGATGAACTCGGTACTGGACTCTGTTGTGCAGAGGTTCCTCGATAAGGAAGAGGCCGAGCAGGAGGAATTTCGCGGCCAACTCACAGCGTACCGGAACCTATACGCCTTCCTCTCGCAGATCATTCCGTATCAGGATAGCGATCTCGAGAAGCTCTATGCCTTTGTTCGCAACCTGATCTCGAAGCTGCCCCCGCCGGGTGACGGCCAAGCGTTCGCCTTGGACGACGAGATTGCACTGCGCTTCTTCCGGCTTCAGCAAATGACCGAAGGATCGATTGACCTGTCCGACGGCGAGGCCGACCCGCTCAAGGGACCAACGGACGTGGGCACGGCCCGAACGCCCGACGAAGAAGTGGCTCTCTCTAGCTTGATCGAGAAGCTTAACGAGCGCTTTGGTACCGATTTCACTGCGGCCGATCAGCTCTTCTTCGATCAGATACGCGTGAGCGCTGAACAGGACGAAAAGATCGTGGAAGCTGCGCGTGCGAACAACTTGGCAAATTTCTCGTCGTATCTTGAGCGGATGCTAGACGAGTTGTTCATCGACCGCATGGAGGGCAACGAGGAAATTTTCTCTCGTGTGATGACGGACAAGCAGTTCCGCGCCGCGGCGCACGAGCACCTCGCCAGTGAAATCTTCCGCCGGGCCCAGAAGACAGATCCTGTTGAGTGAACCGCTGAGGAGGTCGCCAGGCATTTGGATTTCAGGTGCGCTCGCAAGGCGAAAGGAAAACACAACTATCAAGCGGGTGCAGCTTGAAAAAATGGATGCGTTTCAGGGTGTTGGTGCTGTGCACCGGATGCGAAGCGGTTCACAGCCCCGGAGAATACCGCCCCTGAGAGAGCGCGTCCGGGCCTTCTGGCGCGACGGCCAGTGCTCAGCCCCACCCGCATAACCCTCTAAAACAACGGAAAAAACCCGCCACAGCCGGATCGGGAGAACGCTTTCGCGGGGGCAAGTGGCGGAGCGAGAGGGATTCGAACCCTCGAGACGGTCTCCCGCCTACACACTTTCCAGGCGTGCGCCTTCGACCACTCGGCCACCGCTCCGTGAGGCGGGTCTAGCCCGACGCACGGCGCGGTGCAAGGGGATCACAGCTTGGAAACGCGCTTTTGCAGTTCGGCAAGCTGGCGGCGGATCTCGGCCATGTCGCGCTCGTCTTCGGGGGTTGCGGGTCCGGCAGGCGGCGCGGGCGTGCCATCCTCGCGTTCGGGGCCCGAGGCACCACCGCGCCAGCCGCCCATCATCGCCTTGAGAAACATCTGCTGCTGGCGCTGCAGCGCGTCGAATCCCGGCATCGTGGCCATCGGATTGGGCATCGCCGCCATGTTCTCCATCAGCTTGGACTGTCCCTCGCGCAGCATCTCGAAGCTAGCGGCAAGGAACTGCGGGACGACCGATTGCGCGTTGGTCGTATAGCTGCGCACCAGGTCAGTCAGAACGTCCAGCGGCAGGACGCTCTCGCCCCGGCTTTCATGTTCGGCGATGATCTGCAGCAGATATTGGCGGGTCAGATCATCGCCCGACTTCAGGTCGATGATCTTGACCTCGCGGCCATCGCGGATGAAGCCCGCGATATCCTCCAGCGTGACATAGTCGCTGGTCTGCGTGTTGTAGAGGCGGCGGCTGGCATAACGCTTGATCAGCAGCGGCGCAGTCGATGCGGCCATCCTGGGTTCCTTGAATTCATCCTGGCCGCCATGATGAATTCTGCACCCGCAAAACGCAAAGGAAAAAGCCCCGGCGCGCAAATGCGAACAGGGGCGACCGAAGTCACCCCTGCCCCGTCGGTTCCAGTGATCAGGCGATCACTTGTCGGCGGTCGCCGTGGCGGCCTTCTTGACGGCGGTCTGGGTGTCGCGGGCGGCCTTTTCGGCCACCTTCTGCGCATCAGAGGCCATGTCCTTGCCGGCGGTCAGCATCAGGTCGACGGTGTCCATCTGGACCTTCTTGGCGACTTCGGCATAGGCAGCCATGTGCTCGGCGGCCATTTCGGCTGCGGCCGAGGCGAAATCGCTCATGGCCTTGGCGTATTCGGACGGGTCCTGCTTGACGGCAGCCAGCTCGCCCATGCGCGAGATCGAGTCCTTGGCCCAGCGGGCCGAGATCTCGGTCGAACGCTCGGCGGCGCTCAGCGCGACGCGGGCCAGCTTCTCGCCCATCATCGACTGCGACTTCATCGCGTCCTGCATCGAGCTGGTGTCGATGGGAAAGTTCGCCATCATGTCCTGCATCGTCTTGGTCATATCGGGGGTCTTTGCCATGTCGTTCACTCCTGTGATGCAGCGACCGAGAGACAGAGGGAACGGGTCGCTGCGATCCATTCCATGCCACCAATATGAATGCTGCACCGCAGCATTTCAAGTATTTTTTCTGCGGCGCGGCGAAAATCCGGCGGGTCGGCGCAAGCCCTTGGAAAGTCCCGTGCGCCAGCCCCGCTTCAGCCTGCGCGCTCGTGGACATAGCGGCCGGGGGCGGGATCAAGACCCGCTCCGGGGTCGCGGGCGGGCACCATCGGACCGGCCCGCTCGGCCAGCCATGCGCCCCAGGTCGGCCACCAGCTGGACTGCTGGAACGCCGCCGCGTCCTTCCAGTCCTGATGCGTGCCGCCAAAGCCGTGATCGCTGAGATAGTGGCCGTATTTCTGCCGCGTGGGCGGGTTCACGATGCCCGCCACATGCCCCGATTGCGACAGGATGAAGGTCTTGTCCTTCGATCCCATCTGCGCCACCCCGCGCCAGCAATCCTTCCAGGGTGCGATGTGGTCACCCTCGCAGGCGACAGAACACAGGGGCACCGTGACGTCGGACAGGTGCAGGCGGTGGCCCAGCAGATCGAACCCCTCCTCGGCAAAGGCGTTCTTCTGGCACAGGCCGCGCAGGTACTGTATCGCCATGCGTCCGGGCAGGTTCGTGCTGTCGCCGTTCCAGAACAGCAGATCGAAGGCCGGCGGCGTCTCTCCCATCATGTAGCTGCGGATGGCAGGGCCCCAGACCAGGTCGTTGGCGCGCAGGAAGCTCATGGTGCGCGACATCAGCTGTGCCCGCAGCAGGCCGTGGCGCTGGACCTCGGCCTCGATGCCGCCGACGAAATCGTCCTGCAGGAAGCTGGTGAATTCGCCCTGGTCGGAAAAATCCGTCAGCGTGGTCAGCAGCGTGGCCGAGTTCACGCGGCGATCGCCCTTCTGCTTCAGCAGCGCCAGAGTCAGCGACAGCGTGGTGCCCGCGATGCAATAGCCGACCGCGTTCAGCCGCGCCTGTCCCGTCAGGGCCTGCACCTGGTCCATCGCGTCCAGATAGGCCTGGACGTACTCCTCCATGCCGGTGTCGGACAGGCTGGCATCGGGGTTCTTCCAACTGACGACGAACAGCGTCTGACCCTGATCCACCAGCCAGCGGATCAGACTGTTCTGGGGCTTCAGGTCCAGAATGTAGAACTTGTTGATCCAGGGCGGAAAGATCACCAAGGGCAGCGCATGCGCCTTGGGCGTCGTGGGCGCGTACTGGATCAGCTCGAACAGTGGCGCGCGATAGACGACGGTGCCGGGCGCGGTGCCGATGTTCTCTCCGACCGTGAAGGCGCGGCGATCGGCCAGGGACACGATCATCTCTCCGCCATGCTGCTCGACATCGCGGACCAGGTTCTCCAGCCCCTTGACCAGGCTCTCGCCCTCGGTCTCGACGGCCTTCTCCAGCGCGTCGGGATTGGTCGCCAGAAAGTTGGTGGGCGCCATCATGTCGATGATCTGCGCGGTCATCCAGTGGACACGCTTGCGGGTCACATCGTCGGGCAGATCCAGCGTCGCCGTCGCATCCTTCAGCGCGCGCGCATTGGTCAGGTACTGCTTCTTGATCAGGTTGAAATAGGGGTGGGTCTGCCACAGCGGGTTGGCAAAGCGGCGATCGGCGGGGCTGTCATCCTCGGGGGCGGTCAGCTGCCCGTTGGCCAGCGCCTTCTGCGCGCGGGCATAGTTCGACAGGGTCTGACCCCAGAAGGTGACCTGCGTCTCGATCATCTTGGCGGGATGTTCCGCCAGCGTCTTCAGGAACGCGTTCGCGGCGGTCAGGTACAGCTCGGCGCCCGGCCCCTCGACGCCGGGATTGGGCAGGTTGCGATCGGCCAGCGCGGCCATCAGGCGGTGACCCAGGGTCTCGATCCGCTCGATGTTCTCAGCCAGCTTGTGGGCGGCGGGGGCGGGCTTGGGTGCCGCGACCTTAGCTTCGGCCTCGGGCGACGTGACCTCGACCTGGGGCGTCTCGATCTCGGGTTCGGCGGCCTCCACCTTGGCCTGGGGCGTCTTCACCTCGACCTCCGGGGTCTTGGCCTGGGGCTTGGGCTTCGCGCGCGCCTTTGCGGTTGTTGCCGGTTTCGCACGTGATTTGGCAACATTTTTACCCGTCTTGTCCGGCTGTCTTGCCATGATCCGTAATCCCCCCTACTCATACGGTCATGATATGCGCAGGGCAGGCAAGGCGTAAACCCGGCTTCTGACCCCGTTCCCGCCGCCCCGTCGCGCGCAGATCATGTGCCGCGGCGCAGCAATTGTGGGGTTACATGTCGGTCAAAGGTCTTCGCGGCATCGTGTCCTATGACGCGATGGAGACGATTCGGAACACGAACGAATGGATGGGCGCGACCGCCCGCGCGATCGGGGCCTATCCCGCCTTCGCGCTGGTCCCGCATCCCGCGTTCCGGATGCTGGGGGCCTGGGGCCGTGTCACCGAACGCAGCTTCGCACGCATGGTGATCAAGCCCGACTGGGAGATCCCCCCCATCGCTGGAGAGGACGGGCAGGACCACGTCGTCTATGTCGAGCCGGTCCTGCGCCGGGCCTTCGGCGACCTGATCCATTTCCGCGTCGCCCGTCGCGACCCCCTGCCCCGCAAGGTCCTGCTGGTCGCGCCGATGTCGGGTCACTATGCGACCCTGATGCGCTCGACCGTGCTGTCGCTTCTGAACGATTGCGAACTCTACGTGACCGATTGGCACAATGCCCGCGACATTCCGGTCAGCGAGGGCAAGTTCGACGTCGAAGATTATACCCGCTATCTGGTCGACTTCATTCGCCACCTAGGCCCCGACGTGAATGTCATCGCGGTGTGTCAGCCGGCGCCCCTGGCCCTGGTCGCGACCGCCATCCTGGCGGAGGAGGAGCCGGCTGCGCAGCCGCGCACCCTGACCCTGATCGGCGGCCCCGTCGACCCCGACGCCGCCGCGACCGAGGTCACCGATTTCGGCAACCGCATCACCATGGGTGAGCTGGAGCATCTGGCGATCCAGTCCGTGGGCTTCAAGTATCGCGGTGCCGGGCGCATGGTCTATCCCGGGCTGGCGCAGCTGTCGTCGTTCATCACCATGAACATGCAGACCCATACCCGCGCCTTCATCGAACAGATCTATGCCGAGGCGCGCGGCACCGCCAGCGAAGGCGACAAGCACAACAAGTTCTATGACGAATACCTGGCAGTCATGGACATGACGGCCGAATTCTACCTGTCGACCGTCGAACGCATCTTCAAGAACCTCGAGATCGCGCAGAACCGCTTCACCGTCGACGGCCGTCCCGTCGATATCGGAAAGATCACCGACGTCGCCGTGATGACGGTCGAGGGGGCGAATGACGACATCTCGGCGCCGGGCCAATGCGTCGCGGCGCTGGACCTGTGCACCGGTGTGCCCGACGCGAGGAAGGTTCAGCACCTGGAACCGGGCGCCGGCCATTACGGCATCTTTGCGGGCAAGTCGTGGCGCCTTAACATCCGCCCGCTGGTTCTTGACTTCATTGACGAAAACGCAGCCCTGCCGGACAGCGTCAAGCCGCGTCGCAAGCGTCGGGCAGGCGGCGCGGCCGCCGATTGCGGCGTCAACGATCCGGTCCATTCGGACAACGTCGCGGTGTGACGTCGGTCCCGCGGGACGGGGGAACCCGGTCCCGCGGATCGTTGTTTATCCCGCGATCGCCGCCTGATGCGGCACGAAAGGATCGCAGGATGACCGACCACAATCACCAGTTCTGGAGCCGTCTGGACGACATCAACAGCGGCATGCTGGGTGTGACCCAGGATTCGCGGCTTGTTCCGATGTCGCATTATACCGACCGCAAGGTCGGCGTGCTGTGGTTCATCACCGCCAGGGACACCGACTTGGCCCGCAGCGTAGCATCGGGTCCGCAGGATGCGATGCATGTGGTCAGCGATGGCGGCCAGGGCCTTTACGCCCGCATCCACGGCACCCTGTCCCTGTCCGACAACCGCGCCAAGCTGGACGAGCTTTGGAACGCAGTCGCCTCCAGCTGGTTCGAGGATGGCAAGCAGGACCCCGACGTCCAGCTGCTGCGTCTGGACCTGACCGAGGCGGAAGTTTGGGCCACTGGCGGCAGCATGGCCTTCCTGTATCAGATCGCCAAATCCAAGATCACCGGCGACAAGCCCGACATGGGCGACCATTATTCCCTGACGTTCTGAACGACCTCCTCGATCGTCGCGACGATCAGGTCCAGACAGTCGGGCGAGGAGAACCGGTGATCGGCCCCCTTGACCAGGGTCAGCCGCAGATCCTCGCCCGACGCGTGGTCCAGCAGGTCAATCGCCCAGGACACCGGCACATCCGCATCCGCTGTCCCCTGCAGCATCCGCGCCGGAAAAGGCAGCGACAGCGGCTGGTTCAGGACCAGTTGGTTTCGGCCATCCTCGATCAACCGGCGCGTCAGGACCAGCGGTTCTCCATACTCGCTTGGCAAGGCAACGCGGCCGTCGCGCATCAGCGACTCGCGTTGGTCGGGTGAAAATCCGGCCCATAACCCGCGTTCGGTGAAATCCGGGGCCGCGGCAATCGTGACAAGCCCGGCAACGCGGTCCGGGATCGTCCGTGCCATCAGCAGGCTGATCCACCCGCCCATCGACGATCCGACCAGAACCTGCGGGCCCTGTGTCAGCGCCTCGATCGCTGCACGGGCATCGGCGGCCCAATCCCCGATGCAGCCCTCCTCGAACACGCCGTCGCTGGCGCCGTGCCCGGAATAGTCGAACCGCAAAAAGGCACGCCCATGCGCCGCCGCCCAGTCCCGCAGATGGACTGCCTTCGACCCCTGCATGTCGGACCGGAACCCGCCCAGGAACACGATGCCGGGGCCCTGCCCCTCAAGGCGGTCGTAGGCGATGCGCCGTCCCGTCTCCGTCGTCAGATAATCCGTCATTCGCTCACCTCGTCCAATCCCCATGCGACCCAGGCCCCCAAGGCCGACGCCGCGGCGAAGGCGGCCACCGCCCATTGCGCGCCCAGCACCGCCAGCCCCGCAGAGGCGGCGCCGGCCACCAGCAGGACGACACCGACCACCAGGTTCGACACCGCGGTATAGGCGGCGCGTTGATCATCGGGCGCCATGTCGACCAGATAGGTCGTCCGCCCCTGCCGCACGCCGTGATACGCGATCATCAGGCCGAACAGAACCATCGCGATCGCGCCCGTCACCTGTGCCAGCCCCATGGCCGCCAGAACCAGGGCCGCACCCAGGGCGATTGCCCCCGCGACGCCCGACCAGATCAGCACCCGGCGGGCCGACCGGTCCGACATCCGCCCCCAGACCCAGGACGACAGCAGGGATGCCAGCGCCGATGCCAGCACCAGAAGGCCCAGCTGACGGTCTCCCTGCCCCGCCGCGGCCAGCACCAGCAGATAGGGCGGCGCCAAGGCCGATCCCACCAGCAGCGACCGCGCGACGATGAACCGGGCCAACTGTCCATCCTCGCGCACCAGACGCAGCTGGCCGATGGATTGCGACAGGCTCAGCACCTCCTCACGCGGCTGCGCCTCCTCGTCCAAGGTCGCAAAGATCGCGCCGCCCAGGATCCAGGCGACGCCCGCCAGCGCCACCGCGCCGATGACCAGCACCGCCCGATCCAGCGGCTGCCACAGCAGCAGGCCGGCAAAGACGATGACCCCCGCGGCGCCCACGCTGCTGGCGAAACCCGTGGCCGCGCCGCGCCGCGACTTGCCCACCGTCTTGCCCAAGACATCCTTGTAGCTGGCCGAACAGACCGACCGCGCCAGGGCCAGCACCGCCAGGGCTGCGATGATGGCCCCGCCCGCGGCCGGCCCCTCCATCGTCAGGGCGATGCCCGCGATGGCCAGCGCCGCCAGACCTTGCACGACGCTGCCCACGGCCCAGGCCCATTTGCGTCGCGGCAGTGCGCCGATGGCCCCTGCGGTGAACAGTTGCGGCAGCAGCGACCCGGCCTCTCGGACGGGCACCAGCAGGCCGATCACGCCCGCCCCCGCACCCAGATGGGTCAGCAGCCAGGACAGAACCAGTTTCGCGTCGACCAGCCCGTCGGCCAGTTTCGACGCCGCCAGAGACAGGATGTGGCGCAGGAAGTTGCGCGGCTCGACCCGGCTCTGGGCGTCGGACAGGCCGCCGTCACTGTCGGGGTCCTCGACCAGACGCTCGAACAGTTGCTCCTCGAAATCGCTGTGGTGGCTCATGCTGGCTTCCCGTGTGTTGCCGTAATCTTGACTAATCGCGCGGGCACGTCCATGCCTGCCCGACCATAACCCGCAACCGGGCGTTCCGTGGGCGCCAAACCGACGAGGAGGACAACATGTCCCAGATCACCCTCACCTTTCCCGATGGCAATGCGCGCGACTATCCCGCCGGCGTGACCGCCGCCGAGGTCGCCGAGAGCATCGCGCCCAGCCTTGCCAAGCGCGCCATTTCCGCCAGCCTGGACGGCAGCCACATCGACCTGGCCTGGCCGATCACCGCCAGCGGCCAGATCGCCATCCATTCGATGAAGGACGAGGCGCAGGCGCTGGAGCTGATCCGCCACGATTTCGCCCATGTGATGGCCCGTGCGGTCCAGACGATCTGGCCCGACGTCAAGGTCACCATCGGCCCGGTCCGCGACCACGGCTGGTTCTATGATTTCGACCGGGCCGAACCCTTCACTCCCGACGACCTAGGCGCGATCGAGGCCAAGATGAAGGAGATCATCAACGCCCGCGAACCCGTCCGCACCGAGATCTGGGACCGCGACCGCGCGATCGCCCATTACAAGGCGGCGAACGAGCCCTTCAAGCTGGAGCTGATCGACCGCATCCCCGAGGGCCAGGACCTGCGCATGTACTGGCACGGCGACTGGCAGGACCTGTGCCGCGGTCCGCACCTGCAGAATACCGGCCAGCTGCCCGCCGATGCCTTCAAGCTGACCCATATCGCCGGGGCCTATTGGTTGGGCGACGCGACGCGACCCATGCTGCAGCGCATCTATGGCGTGGCGTTCCGCAACCGCGACGACCTCAAGGCGCACATGACGATGCTGGAGGAGGCCGCGAAGCGCGACCACCGCAAGCTGGGCCGCGAGATGGACCTGTACCACATGCAGGAGGAGGCGCCGGGCCAGGTGTTCTGGCATCCGAACGGCTGGAACATCTATACCACGCTGCAGGACTACATGCGCCGCAAGCAGCGCGCCGACGGTTATGTCGAGGTCAACACGCCCCAGGTCGTCAGCCGGAAATTGTGGGAAGAATCAGGGCACTGGGAGAACTATCAGGAAAACATGTTCATCGTCGAGGTCGATGAGGAGCATGCCAAGACCAAGACGATCAACGCCCTGAAGCCGATGAACTGCCCGTGCCACGTGCAGATCTTCAACCACGGCCTGAAATCCTATCGCGACCTGCCGCTGCGCATGGCCGAGTTCGGGTCCTGCAACCGCTATGAGCCTTCGGGCGCGCTGCACGGCATCATGCGCGTGCGCGGCTTCACCCAGGACGACGCCCACATCTTCTGCACAGAGGACCAGATCGAGGCCGAGACCAAGAAGTTCATCGACTTCCTGGCCGGGATCTATGCCGACCTGGGCTTCGAAGGCTGGCGCATCAAGCTGTCGACGCGCCCCGAAAAACGCATCGGCACCGAGGAAAGCTGGGACCGGGCCGAGGCCGCCTTGGGCAACGCCTGCAAGGCCGCGGGCCATGACTACACGGTTTTCCCCGGTGAGGGCGCGTTCTACGGGCCGAAGCTGGAATTCGTGCTGACCGACGCCATAGGTCGTGACTGGCAATGCGGCACGCTGCAGGTGGACCCCAACCTGCCGGAACGTCTGGATGCGGAATATGTCGGTGCCGACGGGCACAAGCACCGGCCCATCATGCTGCACCGCGCGGTGCTGGGCAGCTTCGAGCGTTTCATCGGCATCCTGATCGAGAACAGCGCCGGCAAGCTGCCCTTCTGGCTGGCGCCGCGTCAGGTGGTCGTGGCCTCGATCGTGTCGGATGCGGACGCCTATGTGCACGAGGTCGTGGCCGCCCTACGCGCCCGCGGCATCCGGGCCGAGGCCGACATCCGCAACGAAAAGATCAACTACAAGGTCCGCGAGCATTCCGTCGGCCGCGTTCCCGCGATCCTGGCCATCGGCATGAAGGAGGTCGAGGACCGCACCGTCTCGCTGCGCCGCCTGGACGCGCAGGGCAGTCGCACCGTAACCCTTGACCAGGTCGTGGCCGATCTGGCGGCCGAGGCCACGCCCCCGGACCTGCGCTGAACCCCGCCTGCGTCAAACGCGGCACCACGGGGCCGCGTTTGACTCTTGCGTTTTGCAACGATTCGGGCATCCTCTCAGTCGCGTGAGCGAAGACTTTCTACCGCCTCCCTCTTGGGCAGCCGGAAGACCGAAAGCGGGCTGCACGGCCTGGCGCAATCCTGCGTCGGGATGACTTGAAGGAGAATACGGTTATGGCGACCGGAACGGTAAAATGGTTCAACTCGACCAAGGGCTTCGGCTTCATCGCGCCCGATGACGGCGGCAAGGACGTGTTCGTGCACATCTCGGCCGTGGAACGTGCCGGGCTGACGGGCCTTCAGGACAACCAGAAGATCGCATTCGAGCTGCAGTCCGGCCGTGACGGCCGCGCCTCGGCCAGCGATCTGAAACTGCTCTGATCCGCCATCGCGCGTGATCCGGACGGCCCGTTCGCGCGGGCCGTTTTTTATTGGGCGACAGGCAGGACGCAGGAATGAACCTGGCCGAACATGTGCTGCGGGCGGGGCAGGCTGTCCCGGACCACCAGGCCCTGGTCGTCATGGGCGCGGACGACGCGCAGGTCTGGACCCATGGCGATCTGCGCCGCGCGGTGCTGGGCACGGCCACGGGCCTGACGCGCGCGGGCCTGCGCCCGGGCGACCGGCTGCTGATGCGTCTGGCGAACCGCCCGGCCTTTCCCATCGCCTATCTTGGGGCCATCGCTGCGGGGGTGATCCCGGTGCCGACCTCTGCCCAGCTGACCGGGGCCGAGATCACGCGCATCGCTGCCCGCATCGCACCCGCGATGATCGTGGCCGGCGCGGGCGTGCCCCTGCCCGACCATCCCGCCCCCGTCCTGACCGAGGGCGACCTTGACGGCATTGCCACGCTTCCCCCGGCCGATTTCGCCCAAGGGTCCGCGGATCGCCTGGCCTATATCGTCTTCACCTCGGGCAGTTCGGGCCAGCCCCGAGCCGTCATGCACGCGCATCGCGCGATCCTGGCGCGGCAGGCGATGATGGCGGGCTGGTACGGGCTGCGCGCCGACGATCGCCTGCTGCATGCCGGGGCGTTCAACTGGACATTCACCCTTGGCACAGGGCTGCTGGACCCGTGGACCCTGGGGGCGACGGCATTGATTCCCGCCGACGGCACCCCGATCGAACGCATCCCCCTGCTGGCCGCGCGTCACGGCGCGACGATCCTGACCGGGGCGCCCGGTGTCTTTCGCCGGATGCTGCGCGCGGACTGGCCCCCGATGGCCACCCTCCGCCACGCCCTGGCCGCCGGAGAGCGGTTGGACCCCGGCCTGCGCACCGCCTGGACCGCCCGCACCGGCACCGACCTGCACGAGGCGATGGGCGCCTCCGAAATCTCGACCTTCCTTTCGGGCAGCCCGTCCCGGCCCGCGCCCCACGGCACGGCGGGCTTTCCGCAGCCCGGCCGACATCTCGCGATCCTGGGCGACGATGGCCCCCTGCCACCGGGACAGCCGGGCGCGCTGGCGGTCCGGCGCGACGATCCGGGGCTGTTCCTGGGCTATCTGGACGATCCCGATGCGACACGCGCCTGCTTTCGTGGCGACTGGTTCGTGACCGGCGACATGGCGCAGGCCGATGATCGCGGCGCGATCACGCTGCTGGGACGGGCCGACGACATCATGAATGCCGGCGGCTTTCGCGTCGCCCCGCCCGAGATCGAGGATCATCTGGCCAGCCATCCCCATGCGGGCGACGTGGCGGTAGCGGAACTGCCCACCGCGCCGGGGGTCAGCATCATCGCGGCCTTCTGGACCGGTGCCGCGACGCCCGCCCAGATGCAGGCTCTGGCCGCGGCCGGCCTTGCCCGCTACAAGCAGCCCCGCGCGTGGATCCCGCTGGACGCGCTGCCGCGCACGCCCACCGGCAAGATCAACCGCCGCGCCCTGCGCGAGGCGCATCGCAAGGACCGACCATGACCCGCCTGGACATCTTCGCCGATCCCGTCTGCCCCTGGTGCCTGATCGGCAAGGTCGAACTGGACCACGCCCTGGAAAGCCGCCCCGATCATCCCTTCGCGATCACCTGGCACCCGTTCCGCCTGAACCCTGCCATGCCGCCCGAAGGGATGGACCGCGTGGCCTATCTTCGGGCCAAGCTGGGCGATCAGGTCGATGCCGCCACGCGCGCGCTGGCGGAACGCGCCGCGGCCCTCGGCCTGACGCTGAACCCCTCGCCGCGCGAACCCGACACGACCGATGCGCATCGCCTGATGCACTGGGCCGGGCTGGAAGGTGCACAAGGCCGGGTGATGTCCGGCCTGCTGCGGGCGCATTGGCAGGATGCCCAGGACATCGGTGATGCGTCCGTCCTGTCGGCGATCGCCGGGGCGGCCGGCATGGACCCTGCCCTGACCGCGCGCTTGCTGGCCAGCGACGCCGACCGCGACGAGGTCGCCCGTCGCGAATCGCATGCCCGACAGCGCGGGATCTCGTCGGTCCCGACCTTCATCGTCGCGGATGCCCATGCGGTCAGCGGCGCCCAGCCCGCGGACCTGTGGCAGAGCGTCATCGACGAGATCATGGCAGCATCCCGTTAGGGTCAACTTGCAGACTCTGCAAGATGGGCCTATCTGAGGGTCTGACCCAACCGGTGACCCCATGACAGACGTTTCCCACCCCGGGCTTGCGCAGCAGCAACGCCTGCCCCTGCCCGAATTCATCGCGATGCTGGCATTCCTGTTCGCCACCATCGCCTTTTCCATCGACGCGATGCTGCCCGCATTGCCTGACATCGCGGCGGACCTGACGCCCGACAACGTGAACCGCGCCCAGCTGATCCTGACCACCTTCGTGGCCGGGATGGGGCTTGGCACGCTGTTCGCGGGCCCGCTGTCCGACGCGCTTGGCCGCAAGCGCACGATCACCATCGGCTTTGGCATCTACATCGCCGCGACCATCGCCGCGATCTATGCCGATTCGCTAGAGTTGCTGCTGGTCGCGCGTTTCGTGCAGGGCCTCGGCGCCGCCGGTCCGCGCATCGTGGGTCTGGCCCTGGTCCGCGACCTCTACGAAGGGCGCGAGATGGCCCGGATCAGCAGCTTCGTCATGATGATCTTCATCATGATCCCGGCCGTGGCGCCGACGCTTGGTGCGGGGATCATCGCGATCTCGGACTGGCACGGGGTGTTCCTGGCATTCATCGCCTTCGCGCTTATCGGTGCGTTGTGGCTGAACATCCGCCAGGCGGAGACGCTGCCCCCCGCCGCCCGCCGTCCCCTGCGCATCGGCACCCTCTATGCCGCTGCGCGCGAGGTCCTGTCCGACCGCCAGGTGATGCTGGCGACGCTGATCCTGACGCTCGGCTTTGGGCAGATGTTCGGCCTGCTGTCCTCGGCCCAGCAGCTTTTCGGCGAAACCTACGGCAAGGGAGAGAACTTCCACCTGTGGTTCGCCGCCATGGCGCTGCTGTCGGGGTCGGGAACGGTGCTGAACGCTACCTTCGTGATGCGCTTTGGCATGCGGCGGATCGCGAAATGGGCCTATGTGATGCAGACCATCGTGTCGGGACTGGCGCTGACGCTGATCCTGTCCGGCGTGCTGCCGCAGGGATTGGAATTCCCGGTCTTCTTCTTCTGGGCGGTCAGCGTGTTCTTCATGGCCGGGGTGACCTTCGGCAACCTAAACGCGCTGGCGCTGCAGCGCATGGGCCATATCGCGGGCATGGCCGCATCCATCGTCGCGGCGATCTCGACGCTGGCGGCGGTGCTGATCGCAGCCCCGGTTGGACTGCTCTACAACGGCACCGCGATCCCGGCGATCACGGCGACGCGCCTTGCGGTCCCGCCCGTTCGTCATGGAACCGGCCACGGGGGGTCCGGGGGGCTGGCCCCCCGGCCGCCGCGGGACGCAAGGCTCAGGCGGCAACCCCTTCGGGTGCACGCGCGCCGGTCATGTAGGCCACGGCATCCGACATCGAATGTTGCTTGGGGTCGATCACGCACAGCCGCTTGCCCAGGCGATGGATGTGGACGCGGTCCGCCACCTCGAACACGTGCGGCATGTTGTGGCTGATCAGCACGATCGGGATGCCCCGCGACCGCACGTCCTGGATCAGGTCCAGCACCCGGCGGCTTTCCTTGACGCCCAGGGCGGCGGTCGGCTCGTCCAGGATGATCACCCGGCTGCCGAAGGCCGCCGCCCGCGCCACGGCGACGCCCTGGCGCTGACCGCCGGACAGGGTCTCGACGGGCTGGGCGATGTTCTGGATCGTCATCAGGCCCAGTTCGGACAGCTTGGCGCGGGCGAAATCGTCCATCGCCTGCTTGTCCAGCATCCCGAACCACTGGCCCATGATGCCCTTCTTGCGGATCTCGCGCCCCATGAACATGTTGTCCGAGATCGACAGCGCGGGCGACAGGGCCAGCGTCTGATAGACCGTCTCGATCCCCATCTTGCGGGCATCCAGCGGGCTGTCAAAGCTGACCACCTGGCCGTTCAGCCGGATCTCGCCCTCGTCGGGTTTGACCGCGCCCGAGATGGCCTTGATCAGGCTGGACTTGCCGGCGCCGTTGTCGCCGATCACGGCCAGGATCTCGCCGGGATACAGGTCGAAGTCGGCATGATCCATGGCAGTCACGCGGCCATAGCGCTTGACCAGGTTGCGGGCGGTAAGCAGCGGCTCGGTCATGACGACACCTTTCTGATCCATTGGTCGATGGCGACGGCGAAGATGATCAGCCAGCCGGTCGCAAACAGCTGCCACAGCACGTCCACACCCGCCAGCCGCAGGCCCGAGTTGAACACGCCCACGATCAGCGCCCCGATCAGCGGTCCCACGATCGACCCGCGACCCCCGAACAGCGAGATGCCCCCGATGACCACGGCCGTGATCGATTCCAGGTTCGCCTCGAAGAACGACGTCGGGCTGATCGACCCCACGCGACCGATGGACGACCATGCCGCCAGGCCGCAGATCAGGCCCGCCACGACATAGACCGACAGCAGCACGCGCTTGGTCTGAATGCCGGCCAGCGCGGCCGATTCCGGGTCGTCGCCGACCGCATAGACCCGCCGCCCCCAGGCGGTATAGTACAGCGCATAGAACAGCACCGCGAACACGACCAGCATTAGCACCACGCCATAGGTCAGCACGGCGCCGCCCAGGTTGAACCGGGTGCCGAAGAACTTCAGCAGCGGCGCGTCCATGTCCAGGGTCTGGCTGCGGATCGTCTCTCGACCCGACAGGTAGTAGTTCAGTGCCAGGAACACGTTCCAGGTTCCAAGCGTGGTGATGAAGGGCGGCAGCTTCAGCCGCGTGACCAGGAAACCGTTCAGCGCGCCGGTTCCCGCCCCGCAGGCTAGGCCGACCAGGATGGCGATCGGCACCGGGATGCCGAAGTTGACCGCCAGCTGCCCCATTACGACCGAGATCAGCACCATGACCGCGCCGACCGACAGGTCGATGCCCGCGGTCAGGATGACCAGCGACTGCGCCGCCGCCAGCGTGCCCACGACGGCCACCTGCTGCAGGATCAGCGACAGGTTGAACGCCGAGAAGAAGTTGGGAGAGATCAGCCCGAAGGCGATCAGCGACAGGACCAGCACGATGACCGGAACCATGGTGGGATACTGGTGCAAGAAATGCTGCACCCGGTCCAGCGTGCTGCGGTGACGATGGTCGAACTGCGCGACCTTCTCACCGGCAACGCGCTCGACCACGGGATCGGGGGTGTCGGACATCGGGGACCTCGTGGCGTGTCACGGAAGGCGACGGCGGCCAACCCGCCGTCGCGACGTCATGCGGCGGGGGGCATCAGCCCCAGCACTGCTCCAGACCTTCGGCCACGCTGATCGACGGCACGCCCTCGACCGGCTTGTCCGTGACCAGGTTCACGCCGGTGTTGGTGAAATCCAACCCCTCGCTGGTTTCCGGCTTGGTGCCGTCGGCGGCAAAGGCCGCGATGGCCTCGATGCCCATCGACGCCATCAGCAGCGGATACTGCTGGGCGGTGGCGCCGATCACGCCCGCCTCGACGTTCTGGACGCCGGGGCACCCTCCGTCGATCGACACGATCAGGGCGTTCTCTTCCATGCCGAAGGACTTCAGCGCCTCGTAGGCGCCGGCCGCGGCCGGTTCGTTGATCGTGTAGACCAGGTTGATCGCCGGATCGCGCTGCATCAGCGCCTCCATGGCCTGCTGGCCGCCTTCCTCGTTGCCCGAGGTGACCTCGTGGCCGACGATGCGGGCGTCGTCCTCGTCACCGATGACGTTCTCGTCCTTCACGTCGATGCCAAAGCCTGCCATGAAGCCCTGATCGCGCAGCACGTCGACCGACGGCGCGCTGGCCGACAGGTCCAGCATGGCGATCTTGGCATCCGCAGCCGCATCCCCCATCTGGCCTGCGGCCCAGGCGCCGATCAGGCGGCCCGCCTCGCGGTTGTCGGTGGCAAAGGTCGCGTCGGCCGCATCGATCGGGTCCAGCGGCGTGTCCAGCGCGATGACCAGGATCCCCGCCTCGCGGGCCTGACCCAGCGATTCGGTGATGGCCTTGGTGTCGGACGCGGTGATCAGGATGCCCTTGACGCCCGCCGCGATGCAGCTTTCGACGGCCTGCTGCTGGGTCTCGTGGTCGCCGTCGATCTTGCCGGCAAAGGTCATCAGCTCGATGCCCAGCTCCGCGGCCTTGGCGGTGGCGCCTTCCTTCATCTTCACGAAGAACGGGTTGATGTCCGTCTTGGTGATCAGGCAGGCCTTGGTGGCCTCTTGCGCTTGGGCAAAGCCTGCCGACAGGGCAAGCGCGGACACCGCGACGGATGCGCGGATAACGGTTTTGATGGTCACTTGACTAACTCCTCCAGCACGACGGTTCCTCGGCCGTCTTGATGTTACAAAGCACCAGAAGATTGCGCTTGTCAATAAATCAATCATGTTGATTAATGCGATTCAGGAGGACGGAACCCATGCCCCTAGATCGTGACGGCCCCGGCGCGCTCAGCCGGAACGAACGGCTGATCCTGTCGCTGATCCGACGGCGGGGACCGATGCCGCGCGCGGCGCTGGCGCAGCTGACGGGGCTGTCGGCACAGTCCATCACCAACCTGACGCGCAAGCTGATGATGGCGGGCTATCTGGACGCCGGTGCCGTGGTGCGGGGCAAGGTCGGCCAACCCTCGACCCCGCTGGCGCTGGCCCCGGACGGGGCGTGGTTCCTGGGGCTCAAGATCGGACGCCGGCTGGTCGAACTGGCGCTGGTCGATTTCGCGGGCCGCGTGCGCATGCACCGCCAGGAGGTCTATGCCCACCCCACCCCCGACCGCGTGCTGGCATTCGCGCGTCAGGGGCTGGACACGATGACCGCATCGCTGGACCCCGGCCAGCGCGCACGTCTGATGGGCCTGGGTGTCGCGACCCCCTATCGGCTGTGGGACTGGGGCCAGGAGATGGCCGACTGGCTGGACCACGACCTGCAGGCCGAACTGTCGCGCAGCCTGCCCGTCCCGATCTTCGTGGAAAACGACGCCACCACCGCCTGCGGGGCAGAGCTGATCTTCGGCAAGACCGACCTGCCGCGGGACTTCATCCACATCTACATCGCCCATTTCGCGGGCGGCGGCATCGTCCTGGACGGCGCGCTGCGCCATGGTCCGACCCGCAACGCTGGCGCCCTGGGGTCGATGCCCATCCCGGTCGTGGGCGCACAGGGCGGCCAGCTGCTGGAAAAGGCTTCGGTCTCGGCGCTGGAGGCCTTGATCGGGCGGTCCCTGCCGCCCGACGATTCGGGCTGGGACGTTCCCGCCGGGATCGAGGCCGAATGGGCCGACCAGGCGGGCCGGGCGCTGGCC